>JASFTY010000049.1:0-13130 GCA_050050535.1 Gemmatimonadales bacterium
CGTGAAGCGTTCGTCGCCAAGCTGGACGAGCTTTTCGAGACCTCTTCCGACATGGAGGGAACGGCGCCGCCCGACATCAGCGGCATGATCGGCCAGTACGCACATGGCAACGAGCCGAGCCACCACATAGCCTACCTCTACTCTTACGCCGGCGCGCCTTGGAAGACGCAGGAGCGGGTACGGCAGATCACCGAGACCCTCTACGGCGTCGCGCCGGACGGGCTGCCGGGCAACGAGGACTGCGGCCAGATGTCGGCCTGGTACATCCTGAGCGCCATGGGGTTCTACCCGGTGAATCCCGCCGACGGTGTCTACGTCATCGGGGCGCCGCACTACGAGCGCGTCGTCATCGACCTGGGCGACGGCGGCCGGTTCAGCGTCGAAGCGCCGGGCGTCTCGGCGGAGAACAAGTACATTCAGTCGGCCGCTCTCAACGGCCGGCCCCTCGATCGCTGCTACATCACCCACGAGGAGATCGCCGCCGGCGGCACGCTCGCCTTCACGATGGGCAGCCGACCGAACCTGGCATGGGCCACAGAGGAGTCGGCCGCTCCGCCGTCCATGACGCCGGCCTAGCCGGCTCACGCGCTCGAATGGAGGGATGATGGTCTCGCGCAGGGAGATGCTCCGCACGACCGGACTCGCCGCCGCCGGGCTCGCCGCCGGGGCCCCGCGCTCGGTCGCCCGCGCGATGGCCGCCGATGGCACCGTCCACCGAGACCTTCAGGACTTCGTCAGCCGGCGGCCGCCAGTCGATCAGCGGAACTTCGTCAGCGAGGCCGCCGAGGAGACGATCGCGACGACCGTACGCCGCATCAGCGATCCGGAGCTCGCCTGGATGTTCGAGAACTGCTTCCCGAATACACTCGACACCACGGTGCGGCACCGGACGATCGATGGCCGGCCCGACACGTTCGTCATCACCGGCGACATCCACGCCATGTGGCTGCGCGATTCCACCGCCCAGGTCTGGCCGTACCTGCCGCTGGCCGCAAGAGACGAGCGGCTCAAGGACTTGCTGGCCGGTGTGGTCAACCGCCAGACCCGCTGCGTCTTGATCGACCCCTACGCCAACGCCTTCAACGACGGGCCCACCGGTGGCGGCTGGGAAGACGACCTCACCGAGATGAGGCCCGAGCTGCACGAGCGGAAGTGGGAGATCGACTCGCTCTGCTACACGGTCCGCCTCGCACACGGCTACTGGCGGACGACCGGCGACGCCTCCGTGCTCGACGCGGCATGGCAGGACGCGGCCCGGTTGATCGTCAAGACGTTCAAAGAGCAGCAGCGCAAGGACGGGCCCGGCCCCTACAAGTTCCAGCGCGTCACCGCCGTCTTCTACGACACGGTGCCGCTGGGCGGCTACGGCAACCCGACCCGTAAGGTGGGGCTGATACACTCCATCTTTCGTCCCTCCGACGACGCCTGCCTCTACCCGTTCCTGGTCCCGTCCAACCTGTTCGCCGTCGTCGCGCTGCGACAGCTGGCCGAGATCTTCAGCGAGGAGGTCGGTGACCACGCGTTCGCCGACGACAGCGAGGCGCTGGCGGACGAGCTCGAGGAGGCGATCCGGGAGCACGCCGTGGCCGACCACCCCACGCACGGTCCCGTGTACGCCTATGAGGTGGACGGCTTCGGCAACGCCCTGTTCGTGGACGACGCCAACGTGCCCAGCCTGCTCGCGCTGCCCTACCTCGGCGCCGCCGGTAGCTCCGACCCGCTCTACCAGGCGACGCGGAGCTTCGTGCTCGGCAACGACAACCCGTACTTCTTCAGCGGCTCGGCCGCCGAAGGCGTAGGCGGACCGCACGTCGGACTCGACATGATATGGCCACTCGGCATCACAATGCGTGCGTTGACCAGCACCGACGATGACGAGATCCTCCAATGCCTGCGTATGCTCAAAAATACGCACGCCGGGACCGGCTTCATGCACGAGTCCTTTCACAAGGACGACCCCTCCCGCTTCACACGATCCTGGTTCGCCTGGGCGAACACGCTGTTCGGCGAGCTGATCGTCAAGCTGCACGACGAGCGGCCCGCGCTGCTCTCCCGACCACCCTGACGAACCATGCCGACCATCGATCGTCGTAGCTTCCTCGGCTCGCTGGGCGCCGTAGCGGCGGTAGGCTCGCTGCCGCGCCCGGTCACGGCGTTCCTGGTACCGGACCACGCGCCCCAGCTGCCCGCGGCCCCGCGCCTGGCGCTGTTCCGCGAGCCCGAGTTCCCGACGCTCGATGCGCGGCCGATCCGCGAGCGCACGCTGCAGGCGGCGTTCGACGGTCTCGCTGTGACCGAGCTGGGCGTCGCTGAGCTCGGTGCGCTGGCACCCGACGCCTTCGACGTCTTCATCAACCCCTACGGCTCGGCCTTCCCGAAGGGCGCCTGGTGCACGCTCCTCGACTTCCTCGCCGCCGGCGGTAACTGGGTGAACGTCGGGGGCACGCCTCTCTCCGTTCCAGTGCGGCGCGAAGATCGGGGCTGGCGGGCCGAAATCAGACAGACGGCCTACCATAAGGCGCTGGGGATAACCCAGGCGTTCCCGGTCGACGTCGACGATCTGACCGGCTACGTCGCGAACCCGAGGGTCGCCGCGGCCCGCGCGCTGGCCGGCGGCATCGAGGCCGACACGGTCTACGAACTCTACTACCGCCTCACCCGCGAGAAGGAGTTCCCCGACGAGGACGGCTCCGACGGACCGCGCGAGGGCGTCGTCATCCCCCTGCTCTCCCTGTTCGGTGACGGCGAGCACCCCGTCGCGGCGCCGGTCGTTCGCCTCGACCGGACGGCGGGCCCCTTCGCCGGCGGCCGCTGGGTCCTGGCGAACTTCGACGGCTCGATCTCAGCCGCGGCGCTGCGCGCTCTAATCGATGACGCCGCGCTGGGATCGCGGCAGTTGACGGTCGCGCCATCGCTCGCCTGCTACCGGGACGGCGAGCGGCCGGCGGTGACCGTCACGCTCAAGACTCCGGGCAACGAGCGCCGCGGCACCGGCCTCACGTGCCGTGTCGCCGTTTTCGACGACCGGGACCGACCGATCGCGTCGGCCGAGCTGCCGCTCGAGGGTAGCGGCTTCGTCGCCGCCGCGGCGGCAACGCTGGAGCCGGCGTTCGGCCGCCTCGAGCCCGGGCTCTACCGAGTGGAAGCGGAGCTGCTCGCCGCGGACGGCTCGAGCTTCGATGGGCTGCGCGCGACGTCCGGGTTCTGGATACACGACCGGGCGCTCCTGATGAGCGGCCGGCCGTTCACCACCGACGCGCACAACCTGCTGCGCGACGGCGTCCCCTACGTCGTTACCGGGACGTCCTATATGGCGACGGACGTGCATCGTCGCTTCCTGCTCGAGCCGAACCCGCACGTCTGGGACCGCGACTTCGCCGCCATGCGGCGCGCCGGCGTCAACATGATCAGAACGGGCATCTGGACGGGCTGGAAGCGCTACATGCCGGAGCCGGGCTCGATGAACGAGGCGGCGCTGCGTGCGCTCGACGCCTTCCTGCTCTCGGCCCGTCGCCACGACGTACCGGTCATCTTCACCTTCTTCGCATTCGTGCCCGAATCGTGGGGCGGTGAGAACCCGTACCTCGATCCGCGGGCCGTGGACGCGCAGAAGCAGTTCATCTCGGCCATCGTCACGCGCTACAAGGAGATGAACGACGTGATCTGGGACCTGATCAACGAGCCGTCCTGCTGCTCGCCGAACCGTTTATGGCAGACGCGTCCCAACTACGACGAGTACGAGACCCGCGCCTGGCGCGAGTGGCTGCGCGAGCGCTTCTCCGCCGAGACTGACCACGAACTGACGACGAAGCTCGCCCAGCTCTGGCGAACGACGCCCGACGATGCGTTGGAACTGCCCGAGCCGGCCGAATTCGGCGACCGCAACATCTTCGAGGATCTGCGACCGCTGAAGGCGATGGAGTACCGACTCTTCGCCAACAATGTGTTCACCCGCTGGGCCCGGGAGATGGCGGCGACGATCCGCCAGGCCGGCGGCCCACAGCAGTTGGTCACCGTCGGCCAGGACGAGGGCGGCACCTACGAGCGGCCCGCCCCCATGTTCCACGGCCCGGTCGTCGACTTCACGTCCAACCATACCTGGTGGCTGAACGACGACTTGCTCTGGGACAGCGTGGTAACGAAAACGCCCGACCGTCCGAACCTGATCTCCGAGACGGGGATAATGTTCTACGAGCGGATCGACGGCAGCGCCTGGCGCACGGAGCACGAGGCCCGCGATCTGCTCGAGCGCAAGCTCGTGCTCGCCACCGTGACCGACACCGCCGGCTTCATCGAGTGGATCTGGAACACGAACCCCTACATGCCGCTCGACAACGAGGCGGCGATCGGGCTCTTGCGGGCGGACGGCTCGGCGAAGCCCGAACTCCACGCGCTCGAAGGGATCGCCAGGTTCGTCGCCCAATCGATGCGCGACCTCGGATCACGCGAGCGCGAACCGGTCGTCATGCTGATCCCCCACTCCCACATGTTCTCGGTGCGCAATTACGCTACGGCGGCGACGCAGCGCTGCGTCCGAACCATGCACTACCACCTGCGGGTCACGATGGGCGCCGTCGGCGAGTACGCGCTCGATCGCCTCGACTACAAGCCGAAGCTCTTGATCCTGCCCTGCGCTCGCATCCTCACCGAGACCGCATGGCGACGCCTGCTCGAGCTGGTACGCGACGGCGCGACACTACTCGTCACCGGCCCTATCGAGTCAGACGAGCACTGGCTGCCAGTCCAAAGGCTCGAGCGCTTCGGCGTGGACGCCACCCTCAGGCCGGTGGCCCAGGAGGAGCACCTCGCCATCGGCGACATGCTCTTCCGGCTGAGTTACAGGGGAGACCAACTCCAGCGACTCGAGAAGTCGGTGCCGGCGCCCGGCGCGCCGGCGCGGGTCGCCGAGTTCCGCGAGGGACGCGGACGGCTGATCTGGTCACCGCTACCCGTCGAGCTCGCCGAGCAGGTCGCACCGACGACCGTCCTCTACCGCCAGGCGCTCGCCGCAGCGAACGTCGAGCCGGTCTTCCGCGTGGAGAGAGTAGACCCGGGCGTCCTCATCTACCCGGCCGTATATCGCGAAGCCGTGCTCTACGGGATCGTTTCCGAGCTCGGCTCGGCCACGGATGTGCGCCTGACTCACGTCGAGACGGAAACGCCGCTGCAAGTTGCCCTGCCCGCGGGGCGCGCCGCCCTCGCGCTCTTGGGCCGCAGCGACGGGCGTACCCTCGGCCGCTACGCGCCCGTCCCGAGATCCTCCGGGTAGCGGCCCGCTGCCACCAGCTCTCTCAGTCGCGCCTCGACGTAGGGCCTGTCCTCACGGTGCGTCACTCCCAGCCACGGACCCGGCGTCGGGATCACACGCACCCGCAGCTCGCCGGCCGCGATCAGGTCGTTCACCGAGTTGCTCAGATAGAATTCGGCCTCTGGATCGCCGCCGTGCTCGCCGAGGAACCGCGCGAACTCGCGCTCGAGTAACGGGAACGCCGCCGGCGTCGCCGCCCACAGGTTCATCGAGACCGTCTCGTCGCCCGTCAGGTCCCGGCGCTCGCCCACCACCGTGACGCCGGTCAGCGCACCTGCGATCTCACGGATGTTCTTCAGCTCGCTGACCCGCGCCAGGTAGCCATCGCCGTCGACCTCGCACACGGCGCGCGAGACACCGCCGTGCGGGGACAGCGTGTCCCGCAGCGTGTAGCCCGCAGCGGCGAACTCCAGCGCGCCCGCACCGGCCGGGTCCAGAAGATGGCGCGCCAGTACATCGTACGCGGTGGCGCCGTAGAAGTCGTCGGCGTTCATCACCACGAACGGACCTGGGCCCGCAGTGCGCGCGGCGAGCACGGCGTGCCCGGTCCCCCACGGCTTGACCCGGTCTTCCGGGGCGAAGAAACCCGGTGGCAGGTCGCCCAGCTCCTGATAAGCGAACTCGAACGACGGCGAGTCGCCGAACCGACTCGCCATACGCTCGCGGAAGGCGCCCTCCAGCTCCGGCCGGATCACCAGCACGACCCGCCCGAACCCGGCACGCGCCGCGTCGTACACCCCGTAATCCAGCAGCGCCTCACCGCTCGGCCCCACCGGCTCCAGCTGCTTGAGGCCGCCGTAACGGCTGCCGATCCCTGCCGCCAGCACGATCAGTGTCAGATCCATGGCCCGATCGTAACGCCGCCAATCAGAGAATTCCACCGCCAGCGAATTCCAAGTTCAGATGATGAATTGCTTTATTGTTCACTTGATCGTGGATTCCCGAATTCCCACGAATTCCCATCCCACGACCTGGCGGCACACACGAAGGGCCCCGGCGTCGCCGCCGGGGCCCTCGCACACTACTGGAGAGCGTCGCGACTCAGCTGCCGCTCCGCTCTTCCTCCCATTCCTCACGCGTCATCAGCTGGAGGGTCTCCATCCCTTCCCGCTCGAGCCGCGAGTTCAGGTCGTCGAGCCTATCGGCACCCGTCAGCTCGGCGAACCGCGCCTCCGCCTCCTCCAGCTCGGCGCCCAGATTATCCATGCGCGCCAGCTCGGAATCGGTGGGCCGCCCGGCGTAACCGTTCACCGCACCGAACAGCGCGCCTAGCTTCTCGCGCAGCTGCTCATCCGCCGAGAACAGCCCCTCCTCGCCGGTGGAGACGACGCCGGCCCGGAACTCCTCCAGGTCGTCGGCATAGTCGTTGAGCCGCCGTGCCGTGCCGCCGCCGACCGAGTCGGCACGCTCACGCGCCTGGTCGCGGAGGTCGACCGCCGCCTCGACCACGTAGGTCAGCCGTTCCAGCATATCGTAGATTTCGAGGGCCGTCCGCTGCTGAAGCTGCCGGTCCTCCGCCGAGTGCGGCGACCGCGGGTCGGGAACCAGCCTCACCTCGCCCTCGTAGGTGTTCCGCCCCTTGATGATCTTGTACGTGTACGTCCCTTCCGGCACCCGCGGACCCTGGAACACCGGCACCAGCGCGCTGGCCGCCGGGACCTTCGGTGCCGGCATCCGCATCGGCCAATCGACCCGGTTGATACCTCGGACCTTGCCGGCCGGGATCTCGGTGATCAGCTCGCCGTCGGCGTCGAACACCTCGAGCTTCATATCGCCGAAGATGTGGCGCCGCGCCTGATAGTAGACGATCGACGCGGCCTCCGACGGGTTGCGGCCCACGTACTCATCGGCGCCGGGGAACCAGGGGCCCTGGCCGCCCCCGATCATCTGAACCGAGGGGCGCGTCGGCAGAATCGCCAGCTCGGCCTCCAAAACCTCGGGCGCCAGGCCGCGCAACGGCGTGATGTCGTCCAGAATGTATATCCCGCGCCCATGCGTACCCACGATCAGGTCGTTCTCCCGCGGATGGATCGCTAGGTCGCGTACCGCCGCCCTCGGGAAGTCGGTAGCGTAACGCGCCCACGATCCCCCGCCGTCCAGGCTGATGTAGAGCCCGAACTCGGTACCGAGGAACAGGATCTCCGGCCGCTCCAGGTCCTCCCTGATCACGAGCGCGTAGCCCTCTATGTCCTCGGTGACCAGCGACTCCCACGTCTCCCCGTAGTCCCGCGTCCGATACACGTACGTCGTCATGTCACCCGTGCGGTGACCGTCGAACGTCGCGTAGGCGGTCGCCGCATCGTGACGGCTCGCCTCCACGTGCGAGACCCACGTGTGCCGCGGCAGTCCCTCGACGTTGCGCACCACGTTCCGCCAGCCCGCACCGTCGTCCCGCGTCACCTGCAGGTTACCGTCGTCGGTACCCACCCAGATCACCTCCGGGTTCACCGGCGACTCGCTGATCGTGTAGATCGTCGTGTGGTTCTCCGCCGACGTCGCGTCGGTCGTCAGACCGCCCGACTCCTCCTGCTTCTGCTTCTCCGGATCGTTCGTCGTCAGGTCGTCCGACAAGCGCTCCCACGAATCGCCACGATCGCGCGTCCGATACAGGAACTGCGCCCCCATGTACAGCGTCCCGGGGTTGCTCTGGCTCACGTGGAGCGGCGTGTTCCAGTTGAAGCGCAGCTCGATATCCTCCGATTCCGGATACGGCCGGATATTCTTCATCTCGCCCGTCGACCTTTGCAGCCGCGACAGGTTGCCGCCTTGGTATTCCGTATAGATGAAGTCGGGATCGCTCGGATCGACGAAGATGTGGAAGCCGTCGCCGCCGTTCAGCAGCGTCCAATCCGACGGCATGATACCACCCGACTTCCGCGACGGACCGACCCAGGTCCCGTTGTCCTGCAGGCCGCCGTACACGTTGTACGGGAACTCCATGTCGTAGCTGATCTCGTAGAACTGCGAGACGGGCAACGCCTTCGAGTGGCGCCAGGCGCCGCCGTGGTCGTACGAGAAATAGACGCCGCCGTCCGTGCCGAGGATCAGCTCCTCGTTGTTCAACGGGTTGATCCACAGCGCGTGCAGGTCGCTGTGCACGCTGCCAAGGTCGAAGCCGCTCGAGCTGAACGGCGAGGTAAACGAGTCACCACCGTCGTTCGAGACCGTCAGCAGGTAGCCCGGCTTGTACACCCGATCGGGGATGACCGGGTCGGGAACGATATAGGCGAAGTAGAAGGGGCGCTGTGTGATGTTCATCGACGAGTTCGTCTCCTCCCACGTCGCCCCCATGTCGTCGGACCGATAGAACGCGGTCTCCTCCGCCTCGACGATCGCGTAGACCCTGGTGGGCCGCGGCGGTGACACCGCGACCGCGATCCGGCCCTTGTCGCCCTCGGGCAACCCGACCGCCAGCTCCTGCCAGGTGTCGCCGCCATCTACCGAGCGGTAGAGCCCGCTGCCCGGGCCGCCGGAATTGAAGAAGTACGGCCAGCGCCGGAATTCCCACATGCCGGCGTACACGATGTTCGGCGCGTGCGGGTCCATCGAGAGATCGGAGCAGCCGGTGTCCTCGTTGACGTAGAGCACCTTCTCCCAGGTCGCGCCGCCGTCGGTGGTACGGAAGACCCCGCGCTCCTCGTTCGCATCCCACAGGTGGCCCGTGGCACAGACGTAGACGCGATCGCCGTTCAGCGGATCGACGGCGATCCGGGCGATGCGCTCGCTGTCCTCGAGACCCATGAACTGCCAGGTATCGCCGCCGTCGGTCGACTTATAGATGCCTTCCCCTACCGAGACGCTGTTACGGACCCACGTCTCGCCGGTACCGACCCAGACGACTTCGGGGTTCGACGGGTCGATCTTGATCGCGCCGATCGACATCGTGTGGTCGTCGAAGACCGGCTCGAACCGTAGACCCCCGTCTCTCGATCTCCACACACCGCCGCTCGCCGAACCCACGTATATGGTGAGCGGGTACTCGGGAACCGCATCCATCGCCGCGATCCTGCCGCTCATCGTCGACGGTCCGATCGCACGCGCTTTCAGACCGGCGAACGTCGCCGATTCGATCTTCACCTGGGCGTCCGCCAACCCGGGCAGCGCCAGCAGCACCGCCAGGGTCACGAGGCCGCGCCACGCGTATTGCAGCCGGGTACGCATCGTGACACTCCTTCTCCCGGTTATGACTTGACTGATCCTTTAGCACATGACGGCCGGCTCTATTGCTGGCCCTCTTCACTCTTCTCCGGCATCACGAACAGCGAGTCCGGCATCTCGACGTTCAGCTCAATGAGATCCATCGTCACCGCCTGACCCGCCGCAGCGCCTTTGGGCCGCACGTCCATCGAGTGCGCGATCATCAGGCCATCGACCTCCTTGTAATCGCTGATGATCGACTCGTACTCGACCGTACGCCCCTGCTGCTCGCGCACGCCCTCTACCCTGATCGGTATGAAGTACTCCGCGTCAAGGAAATAGTACTGCACGCTCCCGCTGTTCAGCGTGACCTTGAGCTTGTACGCCTGCGTTCCTTCCGTCTCCTCCAGGCCGACCAACTCGACCGTATGCCCAGACTCCTCCCAGCCAACGAGCGGGCCGTCGACGTCGGCCTGGTCCCACAGGTCCTCCGCGTCGTCGTCCGGCAGCTCCTCCGGATCCGTGCTGCCCGTGAACGGCATCACCTGCCAGGCAGTCTCGCCATCGTATGCCTGGATGCCCGTCATCCCCTGGAACACGAACTCGATACGGGCCTTATTCGGGCGCTTCGACATCACCGTGAACGGCGCCTCGATCCCCATGCCGCCCATCATCATCTTGCCGGTCATCTTCATCGACTCCACGGACTGCCAGGCGTCCAGGCCCCCGATCGCCTCGTAGTAGTTGTTCAGCACCTCGTCGAGGGTCAGATCCTGGGCCTGGGCCGGCGCGGCCAAGAACGCCACGACCGCCAGCGCTGCCAGCTTCTTGAGCATGAGACATCCTCCTCCAGGTTTGGTGAACTGGGGCACACAAGGCAGCCCCGCCCCCGAAGGAGGCCGCGCCGCTCGTGGGTCCAAGTGCTTATTGTCGGCTGGAATGATGCCGTTCCAGAAGCCCGCGGGCAACCACCGGGAATTCGGGAATTTGAATTGCCGACTAGTTGCCCGTCCCCGACTCCGGCAGCTCGAAGATCGAGTCAGCGACCTCGACGTTGAGCTCGATGGTCTCGATCGTGACGCTCTGGGGCGGCCGTTCCGATCCGATGCGCCGGGTCTGGATCGAGTGTGGGATCATCAAGCCGCCGACTTCCTTGTAGTCGCTGACGATGATCTGGATCTCGGCGGGCGTGCCGCCGCCGCCACGGCCGCCGCCCGGCATGCCGCCCATGCCGGTTCTGGTGATCATGATCGGGACGAAGTACTCGGCGTCCAGGTAGTAGAAAACCTCCTGGCCGTCGCTCATCGTCAGCTTAAGCTTATAGGCCGGGGTCGCGTCGGCCTCCTCCAGCCCGACGAGCTCGAGCTGGTGACCCGACTCCTCGTAGCCCACGAGCGGCCCGTCGATGTCAGCGTCCTCGGCCAGCGTGCCGACCCGTTCCATGACCTGCGGCTCGCCGCTGCCCCGGAAGGGCATCGACATCCAGGCGGTCTCACCATCGTAGGCCCGTACGGCGGTCATCCCCTGCATGGTGAACTCCATGCGGATCTTGCCTGGCCGCTTGACGATCTGGGTGAACGGGATATCGCCGCCCCGGCCCATCGATCGCGTACCGGTCATCTTCATCGACTGAACCGATTTCCAGGCGTCGAGCCCACCGATCGCCTCGTAGTAGTTGCCGAGGACCTCGTCCAGCGTCAGGTCCTGGGCCGCAGCCGGCGCCGCCACCAACGTGCCGGCGACGGACAGGACCAGCAGCTTCCTGTACATGCTTCACCTCTCCTGGCTGTGTGACTGGGAGCAAGCGTGTGATGTCGCCCTCGAGATGCTAACATCCGCAGAGGCCGAACCGTTGGGAACTCGCGCCTCGAGCCAACCCTTCGGGGTGCTGCAGCCGTCCAAGTAGTGTGACCCGAGCCCAAAGCCCCACAATGCCAGCGATAGGTGACCCATGACCCGATTCGAGCTTTCACCTCGCATCGTCCGATTGCCGCTCGCGCTCGCTGCCGCTCTCCTGGCGGCGTGCAGCGGGACGAGCGGGCCGGCCGCCCACGAATGGTACGCCGTCTACGACACGATCGGCGACACGGTCGTCGTGCGGACGGAGAGCGGCAGCGTCTGGGGAGACACCGCCCAGCTGGTCGCCGACCTGACGATCGGCCAGTTCGAGGGCCCGGACGAGTACATGTTCGGCCGCGTCCGCTCGCTGGCGGTGGCGCCGGATGGGGCCATCTACCTTTACGACAGCCACGCGAAGGAGCTGCGCAAGTACGGGCCCGACGGCATCTATCTCGGCACGTTCGGCCGCGAGGGTGGCGGCCCCGGCGAGTACAGGCGGCCCGACGGCGGCCTGGCGGTGCTGCCCGACGGCCGGGTGCTGCTACGTGACCCGGCCAACACCCGCATCACCACCTTTTCGCCGGACGGACGGTATCTGGAGAGCTGGCGAATCCGCGGCGGCTTCAACACCTCCAACCCGCTCTTCGTCGACACCGCCGCTAACGTCTACGTGTTCCTGCTCCTCGAGCCCGAAGCCAGCGTCACCGATTGGGAATTCGGATTGGCCCGCTACAGCCCGCAGGGCGTTCCGAGCGACACGCTGCCGGTGCCGAGCTGGGACTACGAGGAGCCGTTACTCGTCGCCGAGCACGTCGATGGCGACGACCACAGCATGTCGGTCAACTCCGTGCCCTTCTCGGCCCAGGAGACGTGGACGTTCAGCCCGCTGGGCTACATGGTGGGCGGCGTTCCAACCCGCTACGCCTTCGACCTGCTTATCGCCCCCGACCGGGTATTGCGCATCGAGCGCACGAACTGGCAGCCGGTGCCCGTGCTGGCTGATGAGAAAGCGGAAGAGGAGCGTATCATGACTGCTGCCCTGCGCCGGACCCAACCGAACTGGCGCTGGAACGGGCCGCCCATTCCGGATACCAAGCCGCCCTACGCCGCATTCTACGTCGGAGCGTACGGCCGCATCTGGGTCCGGCTACATCAGGAGTCGTACCAGATCGAACCGACGGTGCCCGAGTCCGAGCTCGCGCCCGGCGAGGTCCCCGAGCGGACCTGGCGCGAGCCGGTGGCCTTCGACGTCTTCGAGCCGAACGGCCGCTACCTGGGGATGGTGCGTGCACCGCGGGGCTTCTCGACCTACCCGACGCCCGTCATCCGCGGTGATACCGTCTGGGCGGTCGTCCGCGACGAGCTGGACGTCCCGTACATCACCCGCTCCCACGTCGCGCACGGGCGCGAGACAACCTAGAGAACGCGGCCAATGAACTCTCATGACGCCACAGTAGCCGTTCTCCGCAACACTGCGATCGCCGCTCTGACCGCCGTACTGGCCGCCTGCACCGGCGGCTCCGGCTCGCCCGAAGCCGACGAATGGCACGCCAGCTACGACACGATCGGCGACACGCTGGTCGTCCGGACCGAGAGCGGCAGCGTCTGGGGCGACACCGCTACGTTGGTCGCCGATCTGATGATCGGCCAGCTCGAGGGCCCCGACGAGTACATGTTCGGCCGGGTGAGATCGCTCGCCGTCGCTTCCGACGGCTCGATCTACGCATACGACGAGCACGTGAAGGAACTACGCAAGTACGCGGCGGACGGCACCTACGTCGCCACGTTCGGCCGCCAGGGCGGCGGACCCGGCGAGTACGAGGATCCCGACGGCGGCCTGGCGATC
>JASFTY010000050.1:0-13106 GCA_050050535.1 Gemmatimonadales bacterium
TCTCGACGTTGAGCTGCGCGTTCTCGCGGATGTAGTGCGGGAAGATCGAGCTGTCGCGGTAGACTTTCGAGAAGACGTCTTCCTCGGAGAACGCCGAGCCGCCGACCACCTGGCCGGCACGGTAGGTGACGCTCGGCATGTCGGGCCCGAAGACGTCGGTGACCGCGACTTTGGCGACCGTCGCCTCGAGGTCGCCGGTGCGCCAATCGGCGTCGCGGAGCAGGGTCTCGATCGCCAGCCGCGCGGCCTCGATATGGGCGATGTGCGCGCGTACGGCGCCGAACTTGCCCACGGCGTCGCGCCCGTCGATGTCCTGGAACATGTCGGGGAACTGGATACGGCTGCGCGCATGGTCGACGGCCCGCTCCGTCATCAGGTTCGAGGCGCCCAGCGCGATCGCTGCGACGTCGCGCGACCGGCTACCGAAGAGCGTCGCCTCGTTCTCGGCGCTCCACTCGCCTTCCCAATCGGCTTTGGCGCCCTTCAGCGTCAACTCGGCGACGGCGGCGCCGGTGAGCCCCATGGCCGGCGAGCTCTCGATCTCCACGCCCCGCGCGCCGCCCTCGAGCAGGCCGACGCGCCCGGCGCCGCGGACCACGAAGCTCTCCGCCAGCCCCGTCAGCGCGAACGGCAGCACGCCGTTCCACTCGCCCTCACCGACTTCGGCCTCCGCCTCCAGCGCCGCGCTCGCGAAGCGCTCGACGCCGCGCAACGGGTCGACCAGCGAGGCCGGCGCGCCGGCGGCGTCCAGCGCCTCGACCGCCGTCAGGTGGTTGCTGACCAGCGCCGCCAGCGACGGGTCGGTCCAGGCCAGCTCGGCGAGGATGTCCGCGCGCTCCAGGTACGCCCAGCCATCGAACTCGTCGGCCGGTACGCCGTCGCCCTGCGCCGCGCGCGTCGCGACGCGCAGCAGCTCGAACTCGTCCTCCTCCAGGCCGCCGCCGCCCTCGAGCCGCCGTATCGCCGCCCGGTCGAAGACGCCGGCCACGTGCTCGCGCAGCGCCAGCCGCGCCGCACGGCGCGACGGCGAATCGACCTCCAGCGCGCGTAGCGCCGCCACCGGATCGGCGTCCTCCGGCGCGGTCAGGCAGACCTCGCGGACCCGGTCGACCACACGGCGCAGACCCGCCAGATGATGGTCGCGGACCTGGCGCGCGTCGGCGGCCGCGGCGAAGAACCGCCGCGCGCCGGCCAGCTCGCGCAGCCGCGCGGTCACCGTCTCGATGTCGCGCTTGAGGCCGAGCAGCTCGACGTGCGCGGCGCCCAGCTCGTTATCGACCAGCCAGCTCTCGATCGGCGCCGCCGTCGCCGCGTCGGCCGCCTCGTCGGCGAGCGCGGCGAAGTACTCGATCGCCGAGCCGTACCATTCGACCTGGCCGGGCTCGAGCACGCGCGGACCGTGCCAGACGTTCTCGTTGAGCTCGGTGCCCTTCGCCTCGGCGAGCGCGATGGCGCGACAGGCGACGGCGAGCGCGCCCGTCACCTCGTCGGGTGCCTCGAGCGGCGCGTCCGGCCATCCGTCGCCCGTCGTCGCCCAGTAGCTCGGCTCGATCGCCGGGCCGCCGCCTGGCCTCCGCTCCGCGATCAGTCGCCGCAGCGCCTCGTCCGCGCCGCTGTACACCTCGTAGACCAGGCGGTGCGACCCGAAACGCGTCCAGTCGACGTGCCGCGGCTCGATCCGCCAGCACGTCTCGCACTTCACGCAGTTCTCGAAGTTGACCGCCACAGAGGCGTGCAACGTCCGGTCGAGCACGACCTGATAGACCGCCGCCGGACAGACGCTCCACAGCGACGACTTGCTCGGGTCTTCCAGCGTCCCGGGTCTCTCGGGCGGGAAGAACACCTTTATATGACTGCCCGCGTCGCCGCTGTAGCTCAGCTCGCCCAGCTTCGCGTCGTGCGACTTGGCCGCGGCCGGCACACGCGCCGACAGGTCGGTCAGCGCGCGCCAGCCCATCAGCCAGCGGGCGTAGAACGAGCCCTTCAGATCGTCCGGCGTCGGCTTCCGGAGCGCGTAGCGGATGACGTCGCTCAGCCGCTGCAGCCCGCGGATCACGACGAAGCCGAGCGCGCCGAGGATGCCGATGAGGATCTCCCAGAGCGAGAAGCGGCGCGAGATGATCCCGACGCAGCGATCGAGCTTGCGGGCGATCGGCGTGCCGTCGTTCGCGTACAGCACGGCCGCCGCGTTCGCCAGCGCCGACCGGTAACGCGCCCAGGCCCAGCGCTTGTACCACGGCATCCGCCCCGACTCTTCGCCCTTCGTCCAGAAGCTGAACTTCAGCGCGCCGCGACCGCGGCCATAGACGAACGGGACGAAGGCGGCAAGCGTGTTCGGGATGGCGAGCAGGATCGCCAGCGGCGCGTGCTTCAGCGAGTAGCGTCCGGTTCGCAGCGCCCTCGAGCCGCCGCGCAGGTCGCCCAACGTCTTCAGCCAGCGCCCCTTCAGCGTCTCGCCGACCACTCGCACGCCCTGCCACCATGTGCGGACGGTGCCCAGCTGGGGCCGGGTCGCGGTGTAGATGCCGCCCAGCATGATGTCGAGGCCGCGGCCGAACAGCGCCTCGCTCTGCTCGATGAAGGCGGGCCAGTCGCGCAGGTGCCTGACGTCCTTATAGTAGTGGCTTGCCTCGAGCGGCCGGACGTACAGCTCCTCCAGCCGCTCGCGCGTCGGCTCGCCGCCGTTCTGCTTCAGTTGGATGACGGACTCGGCGAACAGCGCGCCCATCGCGCAGGCCGGGCCGGTGAAGTTCGGGTAGGGGAAATCGATGCCGATCCCGGTGGCGGCGCCGCCGATCGCGACGCCGTGATCGACCAACTGCGGTAGCTCGCGCAGGCCGCCGGCGCGGATGATCTTCGCGCCGTACGACGTCGACTCGCCGCCGGCGATGAGATGCGCGATCGACGGTAGCGCCTTGTACCACTCCATCAGCGTGTTGTAGTCGCCGCCGAACGCCTTCAGGTTCTCCAGCGGCAGCACCAGGCCGACCGAGACGCTGGTGCGGTTCGTGTACAAGAGGCCCGCCATGTTGAGCCGGACCGGCTTGCCGTCCAGCACCCCGTTACGCAGCATGATCTCGTAGCAGGCGGCTTCGCCGGGCCCGACGCCGAAGCGCTCCTCGATCGTCGCCGCGTCCAGCTCGATCACTTCCTTCACGCCCTGCAGGAACGCCGGCTGCCCGCTCGGCTTCGACCGCACCACATCGCGCTCGAAGCCCTCCTTGCTCACCAGATGCGATGCGTCGCCCTCCGCCAGGAAGACGACGTCGCCGTAGAGCGGGCCGCGGTCGCTGTGCACGCCGATCACGCGGTCGCCCTTGCGGATCAGCCCGTCCACCGTCGTCTCGGCCAGGATCGTCGCGCCCAGCGCCCGGGCGCGCTCCGCCAGATAACGGTCGTAGATGGGGCGCAGGACCGTGTAGCAGTGGCTGAACGTCTCGGGGTTGGTGTACTCGGCGCCCAGCATGCTGAGCCCGTTCGTGGCGAAGAAGCCGCGCTTCACCACGCGCCGCTCGTACGGCGCCCGCTCCAACTCGTCGGCGCCTAGCACCGCGGGGTCGGCCAGCCGCTCGGCGAAGTAGACGGCGCCGGACCAGTTCTCGGCGCCCGGGTAGACGGCGGCCTCGACGACCAGCACGTCGAGGTCCTCGCGGGCGAGCCTGAGCGCGGCGGCGATCCCGGCGGGCCCGCCGCCGACTATGATGACATCCCAAAGCTTCTTGCTCATCGAGCGATCTCGGTGGTCAGAAGATTGTGTGTGGGGCCGATCGAGGAGCCACAGCCCCCAATCTGTGCGGATCGGCCGTTCCGGGCCAGACCGTACACTCGCCATCCCCATCCCGATCGATGGCGATGCCGATGGGGATGGCGATGGGGAGGAGAACGGCGAGCAGTGGCTACTGGGTCGGTTCGATGGTCGAACTGTCGCGCAGTACGCCGAGCTCTCGGGCGAGCGCCAGTGCGGAGTCGGCGATCAGGTTGTGGCGCTCGATGATCGCGCGGCACGCCTGCTCATGGGCGCGTAGCGTGTCGCCGGCGGCCTCCCGCTCCGGGATCGCGGCGTTGTAGTCGTTGAAGATCGCGATGTAGATGTCGTAGCTGTCGGCCGGCACGCCCCGCGGGTCGAGCCCCTCGTAGTAGTCGATCATGCTCCTCAGCGTGTCGAACCGCGCATCGCTGGCGCGCAGCCGGGCCTCCTCCTCCTCGAGCGCGGCCTGGCAGGAATCGGCGGCGCTGCGCGCCTCGCTCAGCTGAGTGCGCAGCGCCCGCAGCTGGACCTCCGGCGGGATCGGCCGGAAGTAGTCGATGACCGCCATGACTACGAGCGCGGTCGCGGCGATCGCCAGCATGACGAGGAAGCCTCGCGTGGGTCTCATACCCCTCCGGTTGCGTCGGTTACAGAGTCCATCCAATTAAAGGAGGCCGGGGCCATGTTCAAGTCCCGGGACTCTCCATCGCCATCCCTATCCCCATCCCCATCGATGGCGATGGGGATGGAGATAGAGATGGCGATGGGGATGGCGATGGCGATGAAGATAGAGAGGCAAGTGGAGCTGGATAGACTAGCCCGGAAGATCGTGCGCTGCCGCCGCTGCAGCCGGCTGGTCGCCTGGCGCGAACGGGTGGCGCGGGAGAAGCGCGCCGGCTTCGCCGACCATGAGTACTGGGGCAGGCCGCTGCCCGGGTTCGGGGACCCGCGGGCCTGGCTGCTCGTCGTCGGCCTGGCGCCCGCCGCCCACGGTGCCAACCGCACCGGCCGCATGTTCACCGGCGACCGGTCCGGCGATTTCCTCTACGCGGCGCTGCACCGCGCCGGCCTGGCGAATCGGGCCGAGTCGAGGTCGCGCGACGACGGCCTCGCGCTGCGCGGCGCCTACATCACCGCCGCGGTACGCTGCGCGCCGCCCGCCAACAAGCCGACGCCCGAGGAGCGGGACAACTGCCGCGACTATCTGGAACGCGAGCTGGAACTTCTGGAAGGTGTGAAGGTGATCCTCGCGCTGGGCGGCTACGCCTTCGGTCACGTGCTGCGCCTGCTGCGCGACCGCGGCCTCGCCGTCCCGGTACCGGCGCCGAAGTTCGCCCACGGCGCCGTCGTCGAGCTGCACGACCCGGGACTCGCCGTCGTCGCATCGTACCACCCGAGCCAGCAGAACACGTTCACGGGGAAGCTCACCCCGAAGATGCTCGACCGCGTACTCGCCCGGGCGACGACGCTCGCCGGGCACCCGCGTCAGAAGCCGTAGGCGAGCGACAGCGTCACGCCGCCGTCGTGGCGGGGCGACACGTGCACGGCCAGGCGATCGAGGGGCACCGCCACCCAGCGGTCGGTGCCGGTTGCGGCACCGATGATGCCACCGACCAGCGCACCCGCGCCCGCGCCGACCGTCCCGCACGCGAGAGCCGCCTCGGGTGGTGTGAGCATCGAGTCCTCGCCGGTGATGAACCCGGCAAAGACGCCGGCAAGTGCGCCGACTACGCCTCCCAGAGCGACCCCGCGCAGGAAGTTGGACTTCCGGCCGCGGCTGACCTCGATTCGGGTGACCGCGGCCAGTGGGATGGCTACCGTGGTTGCCTGCTGCTCGATTTGGATGTGCAATGTGTCCGCGCTCAGGGCAGTGACGGCCCCTACCAGGGGGCCGTAGAGCGTCTGAGCCCTGACCCGCACCCTGTCGCCGACGTTCACGCCGGCGGCGGCGTCGGTCTGGGCGAGCGCCGGACCGCCGGCCGCTAGGAGCATCAAGACGAGCGAAAGAACCTTGCGAATCATGGCACTCTCCCTGCAAAGACCTTGCAGCCATGATCGCGTGGTGCGGTCAAGCGGGAGTCAAGCCTACGGCACGGTGGTCCCGGCGTCGGCTTCTTGCGGTAGGTGCTATAATATGTCTGTGAGGCAGGCGGCCCGTCCCGGCCGCTGCAACGCTCGACCGCCGCCTCGAAACCCAGGACGCAGTGGAGAAGCATGAATAACAGTCACGAGCACTTTGCGGACCGGGTGCGCGGCTTCGCGCTCCCGCGCTGGTTGATCATCGCGGTCGCCGCGCTGGCGCTGATCGTCGTCGCCGGCACCGTCGCCCTCAAGGTCGTCTTTCCGCCGGAGAAGCTGCGGGCGATGATCGTGCCGCGCATCGAGGAGCGGGTCGGCAGCGAGGTCACGCTGAGCGACGTGCGGCTCCGCGTCTTCCCGCGGATCGCCGTGCGGCTCGACGACTTCGCCATCGCGAACCCGCCGGGCTTCAGCGCCGAGCCGGCGCTGGCGCTCGACGCGCTGGAGCTGCAGGTCCGCTTCTGGCCGCTGCTGCGCAAGGAGCTCGAGCTGCGCCAACTGCGGCTGCTGGGCCCCGATATCCGCTACGAGGTCCTGGCCGACGGGACGAGCAACCTGAGTCTGCTGGGGCCGCCTGAGGAGGCCGCGGGCGCTGCCGCCGGTGCGGGTGGGGGCGAGGGTGAGGGTGAAGTCGCGGGCGCGGCCGAGGGCGCGGGCGAAGCGCCGGCCGGTGCGGCGGCAGGCGCGTTTGTGGTGTCGGATCTGGCGCTCAGCGATGGGACGGTCTACTACGCCGACGCGCGGAGCGGCCGCGTCGCCCGCCTGAACCTCGAGGCGCGGTTGCAGGCGGAGCGAGCAGCGGGCAACGAGCGGGCGATGGCGGGGCGCGGCACGATCGGGCTGAGCGCGATCCGCACCGTCGTCCCCGAAGCGGGCGCCGACAGCCTCGTCCTACCGGATCTCGATATCGCCTACGCGCTGCTGCTCGACCTGCCCGGCGACAGCCTGGTGCTGGAGGAGGTCGAGGTCGCGATGGGCGACGTCGCGGCGGGCGGCGGCGGGATCGTTCGCGGCCTGATGGGCGAGCGCAGCATCGACTTCGCCCTCGAGTCGGGCGACGTCGACATCGCCGCGTTCCTGGCTAGCCTGCCCGCCGAGCTGCGGCCGCAGGCGGTGACGGCGACCGGTAGCTCGCGTCTCTCGCTGACGGTGCAGGGTCCGATGGGCGCCGGCCTGAAGCCGGCGGTGGCGGGCACCCTGGAGCTGTCGGACGTGGGCGCGGCCTACGGCGAGTACGGCCAGCTGCTCAGCGAGGGGAGCGGGCGCGCGACGTTCGATCTCGAGTCGCTGTCGCTGCCCTCGTTCAGGGCGAGTGTTCTCGGTCGGCCGTTCGAGCTGCGGCTCGCCGTCTCCGACTTCGAGACCCGTCAATTGGACGGCCACGTCACGGGCGAGCTCGATCTGGACCGCCTGGCCGAGCTGCGGGAAGGCGCGGCGCCGATGGGAGGCACGGCGCGACTGGAGCTGAGCTTCTCCGGTCCGGGTAATGAGCCGCAGCGGCTGCGCGTGACGGGGCCGATCGCGCTGTCGAACTTCTCGTACCAGAGCCCGTCGCTCGCCACGCCGGCTCGAATCGCATCGGCCACCGTACGGCTGACCGGCACCGGGATCACGGCGGAGCGGGTTCCGATCCGGCTGGGCGGCAGCGATCTCGATCTGTCGTTCGACGCAGCGGGCGCGCTCGCCTATGCCCTGAGTCGCGGTGAAGGCGGCGCGCTGCCGAGCGTCGAGTTCGCGGTCAACTCGAGCAGGCTCGACATGAGCGAGATCATGGTGGCCGACACCGCCGGACCCGGCTATTCGGACCTGCTCACCGCGCGGCTCGCCGGCCGGCGGGTGGGCGGTCGCGATCCGGGCGAGCTGGCGCGCGAGCGCTACGAGAAGACGCCGCCGATCCCACCGATCAGCGCCAGCGGCCGCGTGCGGATCGCCGAGCTCGTGAACCCGCCGACCCGGGCGCAGAACGTGAGCTTCAACGTCGTCGTGCGTAACGGTGTGCTCGAGGTGCGGGATCTCAGCGGCGGCCTCTACGGCGGCACTGTGAGCGGCGGCCTGACGCTCGACTTCAGTCAGGGCCGGCCGCCGTTCGGGCTCGACTACGATCTGCGGCTCAGCGGCGGCCAGGCCGGCGACTTCGTGCAGCGCTGGACGCGGCTGGGGCGGGCGCTGAGCGGCCTGGTCGACTTCAACGTCGCCGGCAGCACATCCATAGACGAAGGCTTCCTGCCGGCGCCCGACGCCTTCAATGCCAGGGGCCGCGCATCGTTCAGGGATGGTCGCTTCCAGGACTTCGGGCTGGTGAACGCCGTGGCCGGCCAGCTGAAGCTCGACGCGAACAGACTGTCTGGCTTCCGCGAGCTGGGCGGCCCGTTCGAGATCGAAGGCGGCAACTTCCTGGTCCGGGACTGGAGCTTCGCCGGGTCCGACCTGAGGGGCGCGGTCGGCGGCTCCGCCGGGCTGGGCGGCACGCTCGACCTCGACCTCGACCTCGAGCTGCCATTGGCGACGCTGCGCGAGGCGGGCCTGATCGAGAGCGGCGGCGGCGGCCTGCTCGGCAACCTGCTGGGTCAGCTGGCCGGCGGCGACGATGCGATCCAGGTCGGCCTCGGGGTCGGCGGCACGATGTCGAGGCCCGAGGTGCAGCTCGATACCGAGGCGCTCCGGGAAGAGCTAGAGCGGCGCTTCGGTGCCGCGGGCCGCAACCTGTTGCAGCAGCTGATCAAGCCGCCGCCCCGCTAGCCGCCGCGCGCCGAATGTCCGCTCGGGGCACACACTCGTGCCCCCTGTCGCGGAGCTGGCGGCCGAGTGACGACCGGAAGGTGAATGTGATTAAGGAACGTATATCGAGGCTGTTCGAGACGGTCGACGCCAAGGACGCCGACGCGTTCGCTTCGCTGCTGACCGAGAACGCTGTGTTCCGTTACGGCAGCGAGCCGGCGGTGCAGGGGAAAGAGCCGATCCGCCGTTACCTGTCCGCGTTCTTCGGGTCGCTGGAGGCGCTGCGGCACCAAGTGGTCGATACCTGGGAGCGCGGCGACTCGATGGTCTGCCAGGGAGTCGTGACCTACACGAGAGGGGACGGCCGCGACGTGTCCGTCCCCTTCACCAACATCCTTCGCTTCGAGGGCGATCGAATCCGCGACTACCTCGTCTACATCGACCCGAGCCCCCTCGGCAGGTAGAGACTCCCGATCGCCATCGCCATCCCCATCTCCATCGCCATCGATGGCGATGAAGATGGAGATGCGGGCGCGGATCCGGACGGCGGACCCTCACCAGCGATCGCCGCGCTCCTCGTCGTCGTCGCCCCGGCCCCAATCGTAACGCTCGCGCTCCTCCTCCGGCTCCTCCGGCGGCTCGGGCTCCGGCTCGTAGGTCGGCCGCGGCGGCGCGCTGGGCGGCGTCCAGGGCGGCGGTGGGGGTGGGGGTGGCGGCGGCGGTGGTGGCGGCGGTGGCGGAGCTGCGGCGGGCGCAGCCGGCGCCTTCTCCACCGCTGGCTTCTTGGCGGGCTTCTTCGGCGCCGCCTTCCTGCGGGCCGCCGGCCGCTTCTTGCTGACCGCTGCCCGCTTCTTGGCGGGAGTGCTCTTCCGCGCCGCCGGCTTCTTCTTCGCCGCCGGCTTTCTCGCTTTCAGTCCCATCTGCTTGCCCTCCTTAGCGGCTGAGGGGGTTCGGCTCGCTGACCCTGCTGGCACCTCGGCTCAGGCCCCCGGTTCCGGTGCACGTACCAATTACAGCGCCGCTCGAATTAGTCAACGGGTATGGGGGTCAAGGTAATGGCTCGGCGCGCGTTCGTGCCAGAGCCTGGGAAACCGGCGACCCGTCGGTTCGGGCGATCGGGTAAGCCGTTACCCGGCCGGACGAGGCTGGGGCGCCGCCCGCCAGCGTAACTCCATTCAAATCAATTGATTCCGGCACCAGACGCCGCCAGACCGCTCTGGCACGATGCTCGCCCTAGCCGCAGTGCGAAGACCGGCATCCTGTACGACGACCACCGCGACCCCGAGGGGATCCCATGCTCGAGGCGATCGACCTGACCAAGCGATACGAGGACGGAACCCTCGCCCTCGATCACCTGAACCTGACCGTCGAGCCGGGCGAGGTTTTCTGCCTGCTGGGCGCGAACGGGGCGGGCAAGACGACGACGATCAATCTGTTCTTCGATTTCATCGTTCCGACGGACGGGGCGGCGCGGATCGACGAGATCGAGGTGGCGGAGCGGCCGTTGGCGGCGAAGCGGAACGCGGCCTATGTGTCGGAGAACGTCATGCTGTACGGCAACTTCACGGCGCGTCAGAACCTGGACTTTTTCGCCCAGTTGAGCGGGCGCCGCGACCTGGTCCGCGAGGACTGCTACATGGTGCTGAGGCGTGTGGGTCTGCAGGAGCGGGCGTTCGAGCAGCGTGTGAAGACGTTCTCGAAGGGGATGCGGCAGAAGCTGGGCATCGCGATCGCGATCGTCAAGGACGCGCCCAACGTGCTGTTGGACGAGCCGACCGCGGGCCTCGATCCGAAGGCGGCTGCCGAGTTCATGGCGCTGTTGGGCGAGCTGCGCGACGAGGGCAAGACGATCTTCATGAGCACGCACGACATCTTCCGGGCGAAGGAGCATGCCGACCGGGTCGGGATCATGAAGGAAGGTCGGCTGGTGATGGTGCGGACGCGGCGCGAGCTGGCCGAGGAAGACCTCGAACGGCTCTATCTCGACTACATGGAGGTGGAGGCGGCGGCATGATCTGGACGATCGCGCGACGCGAGATATCGGAAGCGCTGGTCACCGGACGGACGCTGCTGCTGTTCGTCATCGCCGTGACGCTGCTCGGTACCGGCCTCTACGTCCTCGACCGGGACTACGATGCACGGCGAGCGAACTACGACGTGATACGGCCCGATCCCACGCAGCCGATCGCCGTCGCGCCGCCCAGCCCACTCTCGGTCTTCGCGCGCGGGCTCGACGACGCGATGGGCCGCAGCTTCGAGATCAGTGTGATCGGCATTGACATCGGCGGCAGCCAGGCCTCGGCCAACCCGCTGTTCGGCCTCTTCCCGACCCCCGATTGGCTCTACCTGTTCCGCGTCGTCTTCGCGCTCATAGCGTTCCTCTTCGGCTTCGATCTCATCTGCGCCGCCAAGGAACGCGGGACGTTGAAGCTGATGGTGGCGAGCGGCGCATCGCGCGGCCAGATCGCGCTGGGCAAATGGCTCGGCAACTGGCTCGCCTTGATCGTGCCCATCGCCCTCGCCGCGGGAGTCTGGCTCGTGCTCGCGCGCCCCGTCTTCGGTGTCGTGCTGCGCGCCGGCGACGGCGCGAGGCTCGCCGTCTTCCTCGCACTCGCCGCCGTCTATCTCTCGGTCTGCTACACGATAGCCGTCGCCATCTCGAGCCTCCTCCACCGTGCCGCTACCGCGCTGGTCGCGGCGCTCCTGACCTGGGTCGCGCTCGTCTTCGTGATCCCGAGCTTCGGCGTACTCGCCGCCCGCCAGGTCGTTCACGTCAGGCCGCTGGCTCTCGTGCAGGCCGAGCGTAGCCGGATCTTCGGTAGCGAGATGATGAAGGCGTTCGACGAACGGCGAGCCGGTCGCACGGGCCCGGTCTTCCAGGAACACTGGCAGGAGATGCACCGTCAGGGCGACCTGCTAAGCGATCGCGTCGCCGGTGAGTTCGGGTCGCTGGCCCGGACCTCGGCGCTGTTCGTTCGTATCTCGCCGGCCGGCGCCTTCGACGGCCTGGCGACGAGTATCCTCGGCACTTCTGTGGCCGATGAATGGCGGCTGAAGCGGGACGTGCGGCGCTACAAGAACGCCATCCTGCCCGAGGTCTTCGAGCAGCGTAGCGCCGATGCCGCGATCGAGTACCCGGCTTTCACGGCGACGCGCGCGCCACTGGCCGATGTGCTGGCGGCGGGCCGGGCCAATATCGCGTCGATCGTCTTCCTAGGGGCCCTGGCGGGCATGGTCCTGTTCATCGCCATCAACCGTTACGACATCCGATGAATGCACAAGCCGCTTCTTCCTGGCGATTGGTGGCATGGAAAGAATGCCGTGAGCTGCTGGTCAGCGGCCGGTTCCTAGTGGCCGCCGTGATCGTCTTCGGCCTCGTGGCAACGACCGTCACCGTCCTGACCCGCAACTACGCGCGCGAGCTGGCCGACTACGGTATCGCGGTGGCCGACAGGCAGGAGTCGCTGCGCCAGTACGGTCACCTGAACCGTCTGGGCGCCTGGTCGCTGCCCGATCGGCCCAACCCGATGACCGCGGTGGTGAGGGGGCTGCACCAGAACGCGAACCTCGAGTCGTTCGACAACGACCCGCTGGCGGTCGCCTATCCGCTGCCCGACCTGGCCGTCGTGGTCGGCGTGCTGTTCAGCCTGCTGGCCCTGCTGTTCGCCCACGACGCGCTGAGCGGTGAGCGCGAGGACGGGACCCTGAGGCTGCTCGTCGCCCACGACGTCTCACGGGTGAGCATCGTGGTCGGCAAGGCCGTCGGCCGCTCGCTGGCGCTGCTGGTCCCGCTGGTCGCGGGGATGCTGAGCGGCGCGCTCGTCATCGCCGCCTCGCCCAGCCTCGCCTGGTCGGGCACCGAGTGGGGCGCGGCCGCGGTGCTCGCCGCGACCGCTGCGCTTTATGTCACCGCCTTCGTCTGCCTCGGCGTGATGATCTCGGCCTGGACCCGCACGGCGCGCACCTCGCTGGTCGTCTCGCTCGCCGCCTGGGCCGTCGTGATCCTGATCGTGCCCGCGCTGAGCCCCTACATCGCCGGCGCGCTCCGGCCGACCGACAGCGTCACGCAGTTGCAGCGTCGCGTCCGCGTGATGGGCGATACCGAGCGCGACGAGCTGGGACGGCGGCTGAGCCGCGAGTACCAGGCGCCGATCCGCGAGCGGCATCCGGAGATAGAGGGCGTCCTCGCGCTGGATGAGGAGGCGCGCCGGACGGCGCTGACGACCGATCCCGGCCTGGCGGCGGTGCTCGATACGCTCAGGGCGGCCAGCGATTCGGCCTGGCGCACCGCCAATCGGATACAGAGCGAGGCGATCGATGCGCTGTGGGCGGACTTCGAGGTCAAGCGGCAGGCCCAGATCCGCGCGACCCGGCGGCTGTCCTCGGTCTCGCCGTACCCAGCCTGGGTCTTCGCCGCGCTCGACCTGACCGGCACCGGCCTGCGCGCCGAGCAGCGCCGCGAGCTTCAGGCCGAGGCATTCGCACAGACGACGTTCATGCCCTGGCGGCGCGCGCTGACCGACTCGCTGATCGCCATCGACCCGACCGTGGACTGGTGGAA
>JASFTY010000051.1:0-12906 GCA_050050535.1 Gemmatimonadales bacterium
GATGGGGCGGGAGTCGAGATGCGGGGCGGTACGGTTGTCGCAGACGAGCGAACGTTGCTGACGAAGCGACCGGGTGTCTTCGCCGGCGGTGACCTGGCTACGGGATCGAACACCGTAATCGCCGCCATCGCCGCGGGTTGGCGTGCGGCCGAGGTCATCGATCGATATCTGAGAGGCCGAGAGCTGTACCAGGCAGCGGAGCCTCGTCTACCGAGGGCCTACGTGGAGCCGGTCGTGATTGAGGAGGATGCGCAGTTCCCGGTACCCAGGGTCAAGGCACCTAAGGCGCCGACCGCGCTGCGGGTGCACAACTTCGACGAGGTGGAGGCGACGGTGACCGTCGAGGATGCCGCCCGCGAAGCGAGGCGTTGCCTGAGATGCGACCTGGAGTTCACCGAGCGGCTGCAGGGAGCTGACGAGCTCCGAAAGGCCGGCGGAGGCGATAGATGATCACGCTGACCATTAACGGCTTGACCGTTGAGGCGGAGCAGGGCAGCACGCTGCTGGAAGTAGCGCAGTTCTACGGCTTCCCGATTCCCACTCTATGTCACATGGAGGGGCTTTCCCCCTACGGCGCGTGTCGACTCTGCCTGGTGGAGATCGGCGAGGGCGCGCGATCGAGGTTGGTCAGCTCGTGCACCTACCGGGTCGAGCAGGGGCTCAAGGTTCGAACCTCATCCTCGCGAGTGGTCAGGACGCGGAAGATGGTGCTGGAGCTTCTGCTCGGGTCCTGCCCCCAGTCGAAGACGATTCAGGACCTGGCCGCGGCGCACGCCGTGCGGCAGCAGCGATTTCGGCAGGAGTACGAGGACTGCATCCTCTGCGGTCTTTGCGTGCGCATCTGCGAGCAACAGATGATGGCGAAGGCGATCGGCTTTCGCGGGCGCGGCGAGAAACGGACCATAGGAGCACCGTTCGATCTCAAGTCGGACGTGTGTCGGCTCTGCGGGGCTTGCATCTACGTGTGTCCAGCCTGTGAACTGCGGTGCACGTACACAGAGCCTGAGAAGGTAGTCTGCGGCGCTTGTGCGAACTTGAGTCCGCCGTGCGTCAGTGCGGACAAGTTCGATGACATGATGTGCTTCATGAATCCCTGCGTCGCCTGTGAAATCAAATAGCGGCGACACCGGGTCGACACGAATCCAAGGAGAACTTAGATGACGCTGTCCAGGGTGAACTCGTCAGCAGCAACCCTTACGAAGAACCGAACGGAAGGCTCGGTCACGCCGCTTTCGGGCATGTGCGTGACCTGTGTCGACGGTTGTATCGGGATGTGCGAGATCGGCAAGTCCGCCTTCCGCGGCCACGAGGTCATCTACCCACAACCGTTCGGTGTCATCACCACGGCGGCCGAGAAGGACTATCCGGTCGATTACTCGCACCTCAGCATCATGGGTGGTGTGGTCGGGGCTCAAGGGATCGAGCCCGACAGTGACAAGGCCATATTCCCGGCGGTGGATCTCGAGGTCCGCTTCGGCCGCGACGGTGGGCTGAAGTTCCGCTACCCGTGGATCATTCCGGGAATCGGGTCCACCGACGTGGCGAAGAACAACTGGGAGGGTCTCGCCATCGGATCGGCTGTCGCTGGCACGGGCCTCACCATCGGTGAGAATGTGAGCGGCATGGACCCCAAAGCGGTGATGAAGAACGGACGCGTCGTAGACACGGTCGACCTCAAGCGTCGCGTACAGTTGTTCAAGGAGCACCAGCGCGACGGATACGGTGCCATAGTGGTGCAGACTAACGTCGAGGGCACGCGCTTTGGCGAGCACGAGTACGCCATCAACACGCTCGGTGTCGAGTGCGTCGAGTTGAAGTGGGGACAGGGCGCCAAGAACATCGGCGGCGAGGTCAAGATCAGGGATCTCGCGAAGGCTCAGATGCTGTACGACCGAGGCTACGTCGTCCTGCCCAACCCCAGGGACCCCGCGGTCGTCGAGGCGTTCAAGGCAGGAGCGTTCAAGGAATTCGAGCGTCACTCACGTGTCGGTATGGTCAGCGAAGAGGAGTTCGCGACTCGGGTCGAGTATCTGCGCAACGTCGGCGCGAAGTACATCTTTCTGAAGACGGGAGCGTACCGGCCCGCGGCATTGGCCCAGGCGCTGGCGTATGCCTCGAGGTACGAGTTGGATCTGCTGACGGTCGACGGAGCCGGCGGCGGCACAGGAATGAGTCCGTGGCGGATGATGAACGAGTGGGGCGTCCCGCCGCTGGAGTTGCACTCGCTGCTCTACCAGTATGCCGCGCGCCTCGCGGCCAAAGGAAAATACGTACCGGCGCTGGCGTTGGCGGGCGGCTTCACCCTCGAGGACCAGATCTTCAAGGGCCTTTCACTCGGGGCGCCGTTCGTCAAGCTGATCGGCATGGCGCGGAGCCCGCTGGCCGCCGCCATGGTGGGTAAGACGATCGGCCGAGCCATCGATGCGGGCCAGGTTCCCGTGTACGTCGAGAGGTTCGGTCGGACGAAGGAGGAGATATTCGTCACCGCGCACGTGCTGCGCGAGGAGCTGGGTGAGGAGGAATTCGACAAGCTGCCGGCGGGTGCTATAGGATTGTACACGTACTACGAGCGACTGGGGCAGGGATTGCGCCAGCTGATGGCCGGTAGTCGCAAGTTCTCAATGGAGTTCCTGTCACGTGACGATCTGGCCGCCTTGACACGGGACGCCGCAGACGTGACGGGTCTGCCGTACGTCATGGATGTGGATGCCGCGCTGATCGACGAGATTCTGGACGCGTAGCACAGTTGCGTCGTCTGTAGGTGAGCGCCCCGGGCGATCATTGTGAGATCGGCCGGGGCGCTCTTGCCGGGGCCCAGCCATGAACGCCCGCGTTGGCGAGTTGCGCCACTCTGGTCGCCATTGCTCCGGGCGGCTACGGTCTCGCAAATCACGTAGGGGAGCAGTGGCTCAGTGCTTGGCAATCCAGCCTCTCCCGCAACCGTCCCCATCGTTGTATGCTACCTACCTCTCGGGTAGCGACAGCCATTCCGGACCTCTTCGTCCTGATCCGGCGGTTTTGAGGCTAGCTACCGGCGGCGACCGCGAGACGTGGCAAACCGAAAGACGAGCGAGCTATGATCGAGGAACTTTACACCCCAGTGCAGGTCGATCTGAAGAACCGCGCCCGGGAGCTGGCCGAGACGGTCATGCGTCCCGTCGCCGCGAAGTACGACGAGGCTCAGGAGTATCCCTGGGAGGTTCAGAAGGCGGTCAAGGAGGCGGGACTCTCCGGCGTCTGGATCCCCGAAGAGTACGGTGGGCTGGGCGGCGGCGTGCTCGACCTCTGCGTCGTGGTCGAGGAGTTCTCGCGCGCCTGCGGCGGCATGGGCGTCGCCTTCGCGGTGAACGCGCTGGGCTCATTCCCTATCATCGTCGGGGGAACCGACGAGCAGAAGGAGCGGTTTCTTCCCGGCATCGCGGCGGGCGAGAAGCTGATCGCCTTCGGGCTCTCGGAGGCGAAGGCCGGGTCCGACGCAGCGTCGATGGTCACCCGCGCCCAGCGCGACGGCGATGACTACGTGCTCAACGGCGCGAAGAAGTGGAACACCAACGGTGCCGTGGCGTCGATGAACACCATCTTCGCGGTCAGCGATCCGGAGCGCGGCGCGCGCGGCATCTCGGGGTTCGTCGTCGAGGCGGATACCCCCGGCTACGGCGTGGGCAAGCACGAGGACAAGCTGGGGATCCGCTGCGTGCCAGTCGTCGAGATCCACCTCGAGGACTGCCGGGTACCCGCCGCCAACCTATTGGGCGGCAAGGAGGGGCGCGGCTTCAAGCACGCCATGATCACCCTCGACCGGGCTCGCCCCGGCGTCGCGGCACAGGCGGTCGGGCTCGCCCAGGGCGCTCTCGACCTGGCGATGGAGTATACCCACGAGCGCCAGCAGTTCGGCCAGCCGGTCAGCTCGTTCCAGGGCGTCCAGTGGATGTTCGCGGACATGGCCACGCAGATCGAGGCCGCGCGCCAGCTCGTGCATACGGCTGCGCGCACCATCGACTCGGGGACCAAGAACATCAGCAAGGTCTCGGCCATGTGTAAGCTGTTCGCCACCGACGTCGCCATGAAGGTGACGACCGACTGTGTCCAGCTGTTCGGCGGCTACGGCTATTGCAGGGACTACCCGATCGAGAAGTACATGCGCGACGCGAAGATCACCCAGATCTACGAGGGTACGAACCAGATCCAGCGGCTGGTGATCGCGCGGAACCTGTTGCGCGAGGCGGCGGGCAGCGCCGACTAAGCCAGCGGTCCCGTCTCGATCTCCGAGGCAGCGGAGCGCGCAGGCGACGCGCTTTCGATCCGACGGCCCTCGCCCAGGCGACGCGTCACCCCCATGTCGGCACCCGTCTCGGGGTGCAGACGCTCGACCTTGATTTGAACGATGTCCGGTGGGAACACCAGGTTGAGCGTCCAGTCGATCACCACGCGAAAGCGACGCTCCCAGCGCGGTAGCGCCAGCAGGTAGTATGTGCGCCAGGCGAACCAGGCGGGGAAGCCGACGAGGGGAATGCCGAACACACGGCCCGCTCCACGATAACGCCCTAGGGTCGCGAGCATCCCTATCGAGTTGTAGCGGAACGGTCGCAACGACTTGCCGCTCATCGCTCGGTACACGTTACTGGCGACGTGCCGCCCCTCGCGTACCGCGTGCTGCGCCGTCGGCGGCATCAGGTTACCGGTGCTACCATTGGGGATCGCCGCCGCATCGCCAATCGCCCAGAGCCGTTCGTGACCGCGTACCCGGAGGTAGGCGTCCGTCGGCAGGCGGTCGTCGCGGGGAAGGCGCTCGGTCCCGATATCGCCGATCAGCGGCGAAGGCCGCACGCCGGCGCTCCAGATCACGGTCTCGGCTGCCAGGCGTCGCCCGTCCTCGATGGAGAGCACGCCGTCTTCGTAGGCGGTCACGCGGGCGTTGAGCCAGACCTCCATGCCCCGTGCCTCGAGGTTCCGCTGGCAGTAGTCTCCTACCTGCCTCGGCAGCTCTTGCGCCAGGCGATCGCGCATCTCGATCAGAAACGTCCGCACATCGCTGGAAGATATCGTCGGGTAATCTCCGATGGCTCGAAGGATGAAATCGTACAGCTCACCGGCGATCTCGACACCGTTCAGACCGCCGCCGGCTACGGCGAAGCTCAACAGGTGCTCGCGTTGGCCGGCCGGCAGCGCGTCGGCGCGCTCGAGTAGGCTGACGATGTGGTTTCGCACCTGAATCGCGTCGCCCATCGTCTTCATCGTGAAAGCGTGCTCCTCGAGGCCGCGAATATCGAAGAAGGCCGTGACGCTCCCCGGCGCCAGTACACAATGCTCAAAGCGCATCCTTCGGTCGTCGCCGTTCTCGTCGACGTATTTTGCCACGCGGTTCTCGGGATCTAGACGGGTCACTTCGCCCTGGACGAACCGCACACGCTTGAACATACGCCGGATCGGGTTGACGGCGTGTAGTGAATCGACCAGTGCCGCGGCGACTTCGGCCAATAGCGGGGTGAACAGATAGAAGTTGGTGCGACTGATCAGCGTGACCTTCGCGTCGAGCTTCCGCCGTAGCAAGCGGTCGAAGCTACGCGCGGCGTTCACTCCACCGAAGCCGCCTCCAATGATCAGGACATCGGTACTTTCATCTGATAGCATGCGGTGCCCCCTCAAAACGCTAACGGAGCACGTCTGCTAGCTGTTCCCCTGCTGACAGACCACTTAGGTACGCACCCTCGATCCGATCGCCGGCTAACCAGTCTCCACAGACGGCCAGTCGGGCATCAGGGTCGAGGAGACAACCGTCCGTTCTCGGCTCGTGCGAGCGAGCGTAGCGCCAACGGTGCGCTTCGAGGTAGCTCGGACTCGACTCCGATAGCTCTGCCTGCACCGCGAACTCGCCCAGCAACGTCAGCGCGACGTCGGCCGCTTCATCCTCGAAGTGCTGCGCTGACCACGTCGCGGCCGCGTGCAGCACCCAAATCTCCGGCCTCTGCGGCCGCTGAGGCTTGCTGGAATCGCGCGCTACCCAAGCGAGCGGGTCCCTCTCGATGAAGGCGGCGTCGAACGGCAGGGACAGCGGTGCGCTGAACGCCGCCGTCACCGCCCAGCACGGACGCATGACGACCCGATCGCACATCTCGGCTACAGCTGGCGCCGCCTCGCGCAGCAGCGTGGCGCTCTGCGGGGCCGGCATGCTGCTCACCAAGGCGTCAAACTCGCCCAGCTCGTCGCCTCCGGCACGCAGGCGCCAGCGTCCGCCCGCCGACCGCTCGACCTCGTCCACGCGAGTTTGCCGAGTAATCTCCAACCTGGCCGCAAGGTCACGCGCCAGCTGACTCATCCCCGGAACGCCGACGTAGCGGGGCGGCTCGCTCTTCACCACGCGCGAACCGTCGGCCCGCAGCTCGACGACGCGCCCCCGCCAGACCGCCGCCACCCCGCGCCGTTCCCAGGCGGCGACGCGCTCGGCGAACCGAGGGCTCCGCACGATGAAGTACTGAGCACCGTGATCGCAGTGCCAGCCCTCGCGCCGCCGCGTCGATGCCCGGCCACCCAGCCCCCGCGATTTCTCGAACACCCTCACCGCACAGCCCCGTCGTTCGAGCGCCTCGGCGCAGGCGAGGCCCGAGATGCCCGCCCCGATCACGGCAACCGACGGCCCTCCCAGCCGCATGCCAGTCACGTCAGTTCAACTGGCTCTGCGCCAGCTGCTCCTGCGACTGCCTCCGGCTGAGCCTCACCCGCACCGCGGCCCGGCCACCCCCACCGGCGACGCTGGCCGGCAGGAACTCGAGGATGCCTTGCGCCGCCATCCGACGCGTCACGATCTCGGCCCGCTCGAGCAGCGATCGCCAGCTCTCACCGCCCACGGCCAACGCCGCCTCACCCAGCGAAACCGCCGCTCCCAGCTCCCGCGAGCCGAGTAGCCGCAAAAACGCCAGCTCCAACTCCCGGTCGATCTCATCTATCAGGTCCCAGAACCCGGGACGAACGCTCTTCTCGAGCATGACACGGTCCTTTCTTAGACGACGGCCTCCCTGCCGTCTCCACCCGTCCAGGTGAGGCGCCGACGGGATCCGGCCCTCACCGCTCGGACGGATGATAACCGGGCGGGGCCTGTTTGTCAATGGTTTGTCTAGCTCTAGCTTGACAAAACGTGGACAACAGGGCATATTGTTGAGAGTTCGCCGACGACGCTCTCGGGCCTACACTTGGCCGGGCGCAGCGGACAAGTTAGCGGACCACATCCCGAACGAGAACGAGAATCAGGAAAGGGAAGGCCTAGTGGAGAAGCAGACGCTTATCGATCAGCTGAACGAGGACCTGGCCGGTGAGCTGGGGGCGATCATTCAGTACATCACGTATGCGGCGAAGGCGACTGGGCCTTATCGGCCGCAACTGTCGCAGTTCTTCTTGGCGGAGGTGGTAGACGAGCAGGGGCACGCGCAGTTTTTGGCCAACAAGATCGTGGCCCTGGGCGGGGAGCCGACGAGCGAGCCGCGGGCGGTTCCGGCGGCGAAGACGAATCGCGAGATGGTAGAGGCGGTGCTGGAGGCGGAGCGCCAGGCGACCCGGGACTATACGGAGCGGGCCCGGGAGGCCGAGGAGTTCGGCGACAAGGGATTGGCGGTGCAGTTGGAGGATATGGTGCGGGACGAGAGCGGACATTCCGAGGAGACCGAGCGCATCCTGCGTGACTGGCCGCTGTAGGGTCGGGGCCCCCGGCACAGCAGTCCGGGGCTGAAGAGGAAGAGGGCAGCCTAGCGCTGCCCTCTTGTATTCTGCGATCGACTGAGGCCTGCTGGCTACTCGAGGAAGCAATCGGTGTCCGAGACACGCATCTGCCAGCCTCCCAGCCCGTCGGGCTCGAAGCATATTTCCGCCGAGAACGAGCCTACTTCGAGGCAGGCCCACCCGAATACGACGTTGCCGAAGTAGTCGTAAGTGAACCCGAAGTCGGGGATATCGACTGTAGGGTTCCCGGGCGAAGTGAAGAAGGCGTCGCCAGTGAACTCGATGGCCGTGCCACCGACCGACTGGGCTGTCGCGGACACGGCACCTCCCACCGTGGGATGGTCGATGTCGGTTATCTCAATGTCGACCGGGTCCTCGAACGAGTACTCGGTCGAGGAGAAGGTCGCACTCCCGCTCACGGTTGTCTCACGCGTCATGTCGCCATCGAGATCGATCTCGATTATGGCCTGCATGATGTTGCCGTCCGGGGTGAGCGTGATTCCCTCTACTGGGGTCCCGTCGAGGACCGTGAGAACGTCCTCGAAGACCTGCATGAACACAGGGGCCTTGTCTGCGTTGTCATCGAGGAACGACTGAACGGTCTGCAGGTCGAGCTCGAGGCTGCCGGCTGTGTCGTCGCACTCGGCGCCGACGAGCAACAGGCTGAGGCAGGCTACCGCACCCACGTACGGTACGCGCAGTCGAGACATGGGGTTCTCCTTCTGGCACGAGGTTGGCGTGTCATGGTCGTCATCCCGTCCGTCGAAGGCCGCAATCTACGCCTGCGGGGCCGGGAGGCGAAACCCCGGGCGGTGCACGGCTTGCAGCGACCGGTGCGCGGCGCGAGCTTAGCGACCGACGAGTCTCCCAATCCTTGACGCGTGGGTTGGAGGAGGGATGGTCCGGGATCCAATCACGTCGCTCGCCGGGAACCTGGTCCGCCACCGGCGCGGCTGGATCGTCGCGATCGCCATCGTGACGGCGGCTGCGATCTGGAAGGGCTCCGGGCTCGGCCTTCACCTCGATGCCGACGATTTCCTGCCTGCGGGGACGGGGTCGTCCGCTGCGCTCGACCGCGAGATCCTCGATCGTTTTGGCGGGGCCGGCCGTGTCGTTGTGCTCCTCGAGTCGGAAGAGCGGATCGAGGCTGCTGAGGTCGGCCAGCTGTTCGGCCACCTGGCGGAGCGCCTGGGCCGCGTCGAGGGCATCCGGTCGGTGCAGTATCGCCTAGCACCGGAGCTCCAGGACTCCGTCGAGCGACGCGGACCCGAGCTGTTTCTCCTCTACCTCGAACCGCTCCACCTGCGCGTCGCCGGCGAACGGCTCAGCAGGGAAGGGATCGAGCGGGCTCTCCTCGCGCCGCCCGACAGCGAGCGGGCGAGCCTGGGCGAGCGGTTAGGGGACCGTGAAAGGGATCCTCTGGGTCTGCTCGGGCTGGCGGCCGCGACGCTGCAGCGGGCTACGGGCGGAACGCGGATCCGCGTCAGCGATGGTTACTTTTCGTTCTCGGGGGGGCGCAGGTTCTTCCTGATGGTCGAGCCTGAGGCCGGCCTCGATGATATCGGGCGAGCCAGGAGAGTGGTTCGCGGTATCGATGGTGCGCTGGAAGAGGCGCGTAGCGATCCCGCATTGGCTCGACTGTTGGAAGGTAGGCGGATCTTCGCCGTCGGCCGCCCGATCAGTTACGTGTCCGCGTTCGAAGCGGTCTACAGCGACATTCGACGCATCGCACTCGCCGCCACGGTCGTCGTCCTCATACTGCTCGCCCTCTTCTTCCGCCGCGCCGTCGCTCCGCTCGTCCTGCTGCTGCCGATCGCCTGTGGGTTCGCGCTGACCGCGGGCGTGGCATCGGTGTTGTTCGGGTCGGTCAGCCTGATCGCTTGGATATTCGTCGGCGTGCTCGTGGGGCTCGGCGTCGACTTCGGTCTCCATATTGCCACCCACTACTGGGTCTACGGTGAGCCAGGAGCCGAGCGGCCGCAGGCCGTCGCCTCGGCCGTCGCTCGTCCGGGCATGGGCATCCTGTTCGGCGGCCTGACCAGCGCGGCGGCGTTCTTTTCCCTCCAGGTCGCCTCGTACCCGGCGCTGAAACAGCTGGCCTGGCTGACCGGCATCGGCCTGCTAGCGATCATGGCGACCAGCTTCGTGGTACTGCCCGTCACGCTCTCTCACTTCGGGCCCGAGACGCGATCGGATACGGTCTGGCGGGGCTGGGCCGGCTTCTGCGATCGGGCGAGCAGCTCGACGCGGTCCTGGACGGCCCTGGTCTGGATCGTTCTGCTGGTGTCCGCCGTCATCGCCGTCCCGTCGGTTCCCTTCGAGCCCCATCCCTGGAAGCTGGCGCTGCGTGGCAACCCGAAGTCGGCCGAGCTGGACCGACTGAACCGGGAACTGGGCTCATCCTTCACGCCGATACTTGTCGTGTCGCGAGGGGCGACCCGAGAGGAGGCGATAGCTCGGGACCGGGAGGCCGCGCGTCTGCTGGACCGGATCGCTTTGCGGGCGCGCATCGCTGCCGTCGAGTCGCTGTCGGGCTGGCTCCCGGCCCGCGAGGATCAACTCGCTAACATCCGCTTCATCCGGGAGAACCGCGAGCTGTTCGACCCGGCGCGGTTCCGCCGCGATTTCGAGGACGTCGTCTCCCGGCTCGACGGTCCCGATCCGTATCTGACTGAGGAATACATGCCGCTGATCTCCAGATCGCTGGGGACTGATAAGCGGGCGTTCACGCTGGCCGATCTTCGCCGGTTCGGATTCGGCAGCCAGATCGACCGGCATCTGCTCGAGCGATCCGGCGAGCACCTGGCGATCTCGTATATCTACTTGAGACAGTTCCCATGGGCCGAGGGCTCGGTAAGCCGCTTCCTCGATGTGTTTGAGCGCGCGGGTGGCAACGAGCTGGCCGGGGTGAGGATCATCGGCGAGGCGCTGCGCTCGGCCCGGCACGCCGACGTCCTTCATCGCGATGCGCTGCTCGCGACGGGCCTGGCCCTGTTGCTGGTGACGGGGATCCTCTGGGCTCGGTTCCGGCGCCTGCCGGAGTGCGTCCTCTGCCTGGTGCCCCTCGCTTGTGGTATCGGCGCGGCCATCCTGGCGATGGCCGTCCTGAGGATCGAGCTCAACATGTTGACGCTTGCCGTCGCACCGATCCTGGTTGGCATCGGGGTCGACGATGGTATTCATATGGTGGGGCGTCTGCACAGCGGTGAGGCGCCTGAGAGAGTCCTTCGCGAGGCAGGGTCGAGCATGACGATGACGACGCTAACGACCGTCGCCGCGTTCGCCTGCCTCGGGCTCGCGGCGTTCCACGGCATCCGCGAAGTCGGGCTGGTCGGCTCCGTCGGGCTGGTCGTGTGTCTGCTCGCCTCGCTACACCTGGTCCCGCTGGCCTACCGGGTCGCGCCGCGTCTCTTCGCCCGGCGCAACCCGTGAGTCCGGTCAGAGTCCCTCTGTCGTCAGCGGCGCGAGCCCCTGGTTCTCGAGCAGCGTGTTCAGCTCCGCCAGCTCGGTCGCCATCAGTCGCTCGATCTCGGCTTGGTGACCGGCGAGCTCCGTCTGTAGCTCATCGAAGCGTGTATACGCGTCGGTGCCCAGCTTCTGGTCGGCGCGGCTCGTCATGCCGCCGAGGTACTGGATCTGGTCGAGCAGCATCGGCTGCGGGTAGCGGCCCTCTTCGCTGGTGACCAGCAGGCTTTCGATCGCCGCCAGCCGATCGTCCAACGATTCCGCCCGACGCAGCACGCCTCGGTCGTCGGTGAGCTGCGAGAGGCCGCCGAGCTTTTCGCGCAGCTCGCCGACGCGTCGAGCGGTGCGGCGCGCGTCGCTCGACAGCTCGAGCATCCGCAGGTTGAAGGCGAGTTGCTCCTCGAGGTCCTCTTGCGTCACGCCGTCCGCGGCGACGCGCGGGTCGATGAGCAGTCGGAAGCTGCGCGTGGCGCTCCAGTCGCCGACGCTCAGCCGGGCCTGATAGGTCCCCGGCGCCGCCAGCGGACCGCGGCCCGAGCGTCCTGACTGAGGATCTTCAGGGCCGGCATACCGCAGGTCCCAGGTGAAGCGGTGCATGCCGGCGGTGTTCTCGAGTCGGTCGCCGCCGCCCCCGAAGCCGTAGCGCATGAATTCGGGCTGCGCCGGCGCGCGGCGCGCCGGCCCCTCGCTGGCGAACGTGCGGATCACCTCACCGCCCGCGTCGAGGATCTCGAGCTTCACATCGCCCGCCGGCTCCTCGCCCAGGTAGTAGTCGATCACCGCACCGGCGGCCGGGTACTCGGGGTCCGCCGGATCGCGGCCGAACGAGTAGTATCGCATCCGGTAAGCGTCGCGCGGCTGGAAGAGGTGCGCCTCGGCCGAGGCGACGCGCCGGTCGAGCTCGTGCAGCGGCGTGATGTCGTGCAGGATCCAGAACGAGCGCCCCATCGTCGAGAGCACCAGGTCCTGCCGGTACACCTTGATGTCGGTGACTGGTGTGACCGGCAGGTTCAACTGGAACGGCTGCCAGTGCGCGCCGTCGTCGAACGAGACAAACATCCCGAACTCGGTCCCGGCGTAGAGCAGACCCTCGCGGTCGGGGTCCTCGCGCACCACGCGGGTCGGGTAGTCGGCCGGTATCCCGTTCCTCCCGGTGGTCAGACGCGTCCAGGAGGCCCCGTAGTCTTCGGTCCTATAGATGTACGGCTGCCAGTCGCCCAGCAGATAGCGGTAGACCGCTATGTAGGCCTTGCCCGGTCGGTGCGGTGACGGCTCGATGGTCTGCACCCGACCTTCCGGGGGCAGGTCGCTCGGTGTGACGTCGGTCCAGGTCGCACCGCCGTCGCGCGTGACGTGGACCGGCCCGTCGTTGGCGCCGACCCAGATCAGGCCTCGCGTCAGCGGCGACTCCTCCACCGCGTAGAGCGTGCTGTAGTGCTCCTCGCCGGTGATGTCGCGGGTGAGCGGCGTACCGGAAGCCATCTGCCGCTCCGGCCTGAACGCGGTGAGGTCGGGCGAGATCGTCTCCCAGGTGACGCCCTCGTCCAGAGTACGGTGCACGTACTGCGAGCCGTGATAGACCACGTTCGGGTCGTGCGGCGAAATCTCGATCGGCGATACGCGCTGGAACCGGTAATTGAGGTCCTTCGGATTGTGACCGTACAGGTTCTGCGCGCCGACGTAGTATTGCTTTTCCTGGTCGGTCGCCGCGTTATAGCGGCCGAAGCGGCC
>JASFTY010000052.1:0-12889 GCA_050050535.1 Gemmatimonadales bacterium
CTGGCCGGACTGGCACCACCTCACCGGCTACTGGTTCCTCGACCGTCCTGATGATTGGCGGCCGCCGGCGCGCGTGACCGAGTTCCTCGAGGCCGGTCCACCACCGGTGTACGTGGGGTTCAGCAGCATGATGCCGCGCGACCCCGCTGCGATGATCGAGATCGTGCTGGGCGCGCTGCGGCGGGCGGGCAGTCGGGGGATCGTGGCGACGGGGTGGATGGCGCCGGCGGCGCGCGATCTTCCCGACGACGTCCTGGTGCTCGACGAGATCCCGCACGATTGGCTGTTTCCCAAGGTGGCGCCAGTCGTGCACCACGGCGGGGCCGGGACGACGGCGGCGGCTATGCGCGCCGGCGCTCCGGCCGTCGTCGTGCGGCGGCTGACGGCTGAGCGGCTCGCCGATGCGATCCGAGCTGCCGTCACCGACGAGGGCATGCGCCGACGCTCGGCGGAGCTGGGGGAGCGGCTCCGCGCCGAGGACGGTGTGGGGAAGGCGGTCGCCATCATAGACCGCGAACTCCAATAAACATCTGCGGGGGTCGGCGCCGGTCGACTCGACTTAGCCTGCCTGCCAGCCGTGGGGACACTGGACGTTGAGGAGTCCCGGTCCGCTGACGGTGTCCCTGCAACCCCAAAGCCGGTCTCGGTGTATAAGCAAGTAGGTCTAGGAGTCTGAAGACCGCCCGTCGATGCTGAGCCCCGCAGTCCCTGCTGGTCTTGGACCACCAGGCAGGGGAGAGAACGGCAGTCGAGCAGCCCGCCGGAACGGTCCATCGAGCGCGTCGCAGGTACCTCCCGCACAGTCATCCCAGGGTACGGAACGCTCGAGAACGTAGCGGAGCCCGAGCTCCGTGCTACGCGGTGCTGGCCACAGCCGAGCACACGTGGCGCGCGCTGCAGGGACCGGGAAGAGAGATGCACGATGGATAGAACGATGAAATTGATTAATGCGGGGGCTCTGGTGGCGTGTACGGTCGCCGCCTTTCTGACGTCACATCGCCTGGGTCGGGCGTTTCGCCACGAGGACTGGCTTGCCTTACCGCTGTATGGCGTGCTGCTGGCCGGTCTGGTGTGGCTGTGGTTCAGGCTGGAGAAGCAGGTGAAGCTGGCGAAGCAGCCGCAGGGTGGGGATGCCTAACCTACGCCCTGGCCCATTTGGCGGAACGCGGCGAGGAACACCTTCCGCATCTTGATGCCCTGGACCTCACCGGAGACGGCGTCGAGCGCCTTGAAGTCGTACGACCCGCGTCTCTTGAAGTACGCGACCCAAAACGGGTAGTGGACCCTCCCCGGCTCAGAGATCTCCTGTAGTGATACCATGTGCTTGTCGCGGAGCCCGTGCTCGAGCAACAGCCATCGGTACTCTTGGATGGCCGTCTCGCGTGCCACACTCGGCGACTGCGCGAAGTCACATGCCGCGCCGTCGCATCCTCGTTTGCGGACCAGAGTCTCTCCCACGAAGAACACCGTGGTGCCCAGCACGGCGTCGACGGCGACGCCGACGTTCTGTGCTTCGTTGTCCCGAGATACCTTCACGTCGAAGAAGTAGTAGGGCAGGTAGACGAGCTCGACGCGCGTCGGTCGGGCGGGCTTGCTCCAGAGTCTGGCCGGGAACGTGGTCGCTGCCGCGGCGAGGCTGGCCGTCGCCTGTTCCTTCGATACGGTCGGGGAGACACTGACGCGCGCGTCGATCAGGGTCCGGTGCCTTTCTTGCGGCGATCGGCCCTTCCCTTGAGCAGGCAGGCGACCCCGATCCCGAACAGCAGCGAGCCCGCGATGAGATTGGTGACGATACCCCGCACCGCGGGCACCTCCGGTTTTCCTCTGACGAAGAACGTGGCCACCAGGACGACGAGGCCGAATAAGGACCAGAACACACCGAGGACCGTGAATGGCTCGAGAGTCTTTTTTTGCTCCATCTCAGTCTCCCGCTTCGTTTAGAACGTCAGGTAGAGCAGGAACTGAATTGTCATCAGCACCGACGCCCACACCCTGAGGTCCCGCCACCGGTGATTGTCCGGTGCTTCGCTGTATATGTAGCTCCGGGGTCGACGCCATGCCCACACCGCGATCCCGAAGAAGAACAGCGCCGCGATCACCTTGCCCCACCAGAGCGGCAGGCCGGCCAGCCAGTCACCCATGTCACTCACCTCCCTCGGCACGTCGTGAGATGGTGTCCTGGATCTCGTCGTCCTTCATGACGAGTCCGTAGACGAGCCCCTCGAGCTTGGAGGTCGGCTCCGCTTTGGTCAGCAGGCTGACGACGACGGTCACCACCAGCGCGCCGACGAACGACCACCAGGCGACGTAAAGGAAGCTCCAGCCGGCGGCGAAAAAGAGGGTACTCGATATCGCCACGCCGGCCAGCAGACCGAACAGACCGCCCCACTGGGTGGCACGACGCCAGCCGATGCCCAACAGCGTGATCGCGAAGGTGGGACCTTGAAAGATCGACAGCAGGCTCTGCATGGCGACGTAGATGCCGGGGAACTGTTTCGTTACCGGAGCGAAGGCGATCGCCCACAAGACGAACGCGAGGGTCAGTATCCGACCGACGTTCAGGTAGTGGCGGTCCGATGCGTTCTTGACGAAGAACCGCTGGTAGATGTCACGCGTCCACACCGTTGCCGCGGAGTTCAAGGTCGAGTCGACGCTGGAGATCAGAGCGGCCATGAACGCCGCGAACACCAGCCCGGCGAGCCCGGCGGGCAGGAGATTGCGGATCAGCCACGGGAAGGCGCGGTCCATATCGGGGCCGACGAGATCGGGATTTAGCGACAGCGCCAGCAGCCCCGGCAGCACGACGAGCACGGGGATGAACATCTTGGGGAACGCGGCGAACAGCATGCCTGCCTTGGCGTCCCACTCGCTGCGTGCTCCGAGGGTGCGCTGGATGATCGCCTGGTGGCAGCACCACCAGGCCGGTGAGAGCACGAAGGCGAGGCCGAGGATCATGCCGAGCCACGGTATCGTCGGGTCGTCGAGCGGCAAGAACAGCTTGAAGTGGTTGGGATGCGTCGGCGTAATGCTCGCCACCAACCCCGACCAGCCACCGACGGTCCATAAGCCCAACACGGTGAGTGCGATGCCGCCGATGAACATCACGAGGAGTTGGACGACATCGGTCATGGCGACGGCGGCCAGTCCCCCGGTGATGGTGTAGATCCCGACGATCGCCGCCGTCACGAGCAGACTGACCCATATGGGGATGCCGAGGTACTCGTTGAGCATCAAGCCGGCGGCCCAGAAGAAGACGCCGAGCACGCAGGCCAGGAACAGCCCCCAGAGCAGCGCCTCGATGACTCGAACGGCCAGGTTGTAACGGCGACCGAGGAACTCGGGCACGGTGTAGACACCGGCCTTCCAGTAATAGGGGACGAAGAGCAAGGCGGAGAGCACCATCGCCGGTATGGCGCCGATCCACTCGTAGTTGGCCTGGGCGATTCCGAAGCGGTAGGCGCCACCGGCGGCACCCATGTAGTCGTAGGCGCCGATATTGGTCCCGATGATGGACATGCTGATGACCCACCACGGCAGCATGCGCCCGGCGAGGAAGTAATCCTCCTCGGTCTTTACGTACTTTCTGAAATAGATGCCGAAGATGGGAATCGCGACGAGATATGCGACAACGATGAACAGGTCGATTCCGCCGATTCTCACTTACACCTCCCGACTGTGCGCTCGTGGCCCGGCCGAGGAACTCGAGCTCCCACGGGGTTGCGCAGGGGGATTGTAAGAGCGACCTACACTCGTCGCAATCTGTGCTGAATGCCTGCAGGCCGGCCTGCCCGTGGCCGGGTCTGGGGGTGACTTGTCGTAGGCGGGCCCGGCGTGAAAGTTAGCTGGGCGATGGAGAAGCCGATGCGAGAACTACAAGCTGCAGGACGAGATACCGGCCGGGCACTTGCCTGCCTCGCTCTCATCGCGGTCGCCGCCGCGCTCGGCGGCTGCGAGCCGCGGGCGCCCCGAGCGGCGGAGGAGTACCCGGAGCTCACCGCGAGCGGCGCCTGGTGCTGGTTCGGTGACCCGCGCGCCGTGCGATTCAAGGGTGTCCACGACCGGGTCTATGCCGGCTGGGTCGACTCGGCGGGTAGCATCGTCGTTGCGGGCCTCGACCTCGGGACCGGTGAGCGGGCCGAGCACACCGTACAGCAGGCGTTCAACCGCGACGATCACGCCAACCCGTCGCTCATGGTTCTGCCGGACGGCACGGTCGTGGTGTTCTATACGTCGCACGGCTCAGCGGTGAGCGATGCGATGTACTACCGAGTCTCGCGGCAGCCCGAGGACGTTACCGCTTGGAGCGAGCGGTACGAGCTCGGCTCGAATACCGAGGGCCCGCGCGGCTACACGTATCCGAACCCGGTCCGGCTGGCCGATGAGGGAGGACGGATCTACCTGTTCTGGCGCGGCGGCAACTTCAAGCCGAGCTTCAGCTACACCGACGACCTGGTCACATGGTCGCCCGCCCGCACCCTGATTCAATCGGATGAGGCCAACGTTGTGCGGCCGTACGTGAAGGTGGCGTCGAACGGGCACGACGCCATTCACTTCGCCTTCACCGACGGGCACCCACGTAACGAGCCGCAGAACAGCATCTACTACGTTCGCTACCGGGACGGTCAGTTCACCCGCGCCGACGGCTCAGTGATCGGGACGATGGCCGACCTTCCGCTGAGCCACGGGCGCGCCGATCTGGTGTACGACGGCCGGGTCACCGGCGTCAGAACCTGGATCTGGGATGTGGCGGCGGACGGGCAGGGCAACCCGGCCATCGTCTACACGCGCCTGCCGGACGAGTCGGACCACCGCTATCACTACGCGCGCTGGACCGGTGAGCGTTGGCTCGACAGCGAGATCACGGCGGCCGGCGGCTGGTTCCCGCAGACGCCGGAGGGTGTCGTCGAGCCCGAGCCCCACTACTCGGGCGGGATCGTGCTCGATCACCAGGACCCGGCGGCGGTCTATCTGTCGCGCCCCGTGGCGGGTGTGTTCGAGGTCGAGCGCTGGTGGACGACTGACGGCGGCTCGAGCTGGCGCTCGCGGCCGATCACGGCGGGCTCGGCCAACGACAACGTCCGTCCCTTCGTGATCAGAGGACACGGCGGCTCATCGCCGACGCTACTCTGGATGGAGAACCGCTACTACCGCCACTACCTCGAGTTCGACTCGGCGATCAGGATGGACCGAGCGCCCCGGTAGGTTGGCGTTGCGGGTAGGTCTCTATCGCGGCCGGCTCCTCGGTGTCGCGTCGGCCTCGAGATCACCGAGCGCATATTGGATACCTGCCAGCCAGTGCCTCAGGATCGTGGGGTCGGTGAAGATCTCGAACCGGTGGCCGAGCGAGGAGTAGAAGACACGCCCGGCGCCCTCCTCGCGGACCCAACTGACGGCGAAATCGCGGTCCGCACGCTGAACACCCTCGCGCTCCAGATCGACATGTGCCGTGTCGAGTGAGATGAGGACCCGCAGGCGATCGCGCGAGTACGGGTCACGGAACTGGTAGATCTCGTCGGCTACCACGTAGCTGGAAGAATCGAACGCCGCCGTTATCGGATGATCGGGTTCCTCGATCCGCAGGGTGACCTCCTCGTTCCAGGGATGGTTCACGAAGTAGGCGCCCATCAGCTCGCCGAACTCCGGCCACTCGAAGAAGCCGTCGGTCGCCGCGTGCAGCCCGACCACGCCGCTGCCCTCGCGGACAAAGGCGAGCACGCTGGCCCGCAGCGCCGGGCCGGTGAACGGCTCGCCCGTGTTGTTGTTGAACAGCACGGCGTCGAACCGCGCCAGCCGCTCGGCCCGGAACATCGTGGTATCGCTGCTCACCACCGCGGTGTAAGCGCCGGTCTTCTCACCCATCCGGGTGATCGTGAAGGCCGTCCACGGGATGCTCTCGTGCTCGTAGCCCTTACAGAGGTTGAAGATGAGAAGCGAGCGCGCCTGCGTTGGGGGCACGATCGGTCCGTCCGGAATGGCGGCCTCGACCGCCGCCCGCTGGCCGGGCGTCAGCCCCGTCCATGTGTCCGGTTCGCCGCAGCCGGTGAGAACTGTCGTCAGCAGGCAGGCGGCTACTACAACGATGCTGGGGGCTCTCTTCATCGTCACACACCTCATTCCGTCTGGAAGCACCCATCTTCTCCGCAGGCGCCCGCGCGGGCTATATTGGCGGGCGAACCCGACCGCACCGGCACAATAGGGGGCTGACCGAGATGGCACCAGACAAGGACATGTCCAGGCGCGAGTTCATTCAGATGTCGGCCGCGGGGCTGGCAGCGGCCTCGGCCGCCGGCGCGATCGGCGGCTGCTCGATCGGCAGCTCCGCGCTCCCCACCCGAACGCTCGGCGCCACCGGGATGGAGATCTCGACCCTCGCGTTCGGCGGCGGCTCCCAGTTCCTGTTGAACGAGGATGGCGCGTGGGAGCCGATGCTCGAGCGGGCGGTCGGGCTGGGTGTGAACTACTTCGACACCAGCTCGAGTTACCAGTGGGATGCCGGCATGAGCAGCGAGGAGCGGTTCGGTGAAGTCCTCTCTCCCATCCGCGACCGGTTGTTCATCGCGACCAAGTTCGACTCGCGCGACCCGGCAGGCGCGCTGAGCGAGTTCGAGCGGAGCCTGCAGCGCATGAGGACCGACTACGTCGATGTGCTGATGATCCACAGCGTCGTGCCGGCGGACGATATCGCAGTACTGGAGCGCGGCGTCTACGCCGAGATGCGCCGGCTCAAGGAGGAGGGATCGGTCCGCTTCATCGGCTTCTCCAGCATGGACAGCGCCGAGCGGAGTCGGGAGGCCATCGAGAAGCTCGAGTTCGACGTCGCCTTGTTGGCGATGAATCCGACCGGGTACGGTGGGTTCGTCGCCGAGGTGCTGCCCGCCGCCCGGGCGAAGCGCGTCGGCGTCCTGGCGATGAAGGTGATGCGGGACATTGTGGGAGAGTCGGCGACCCCGGACGAGCTGCTGCGATATGCCCTGTCGCAGGACGGGGTGGCCAGCGCGCTGGTCGGCCACCACGGGCTGGCTACCCTCGAGCAGAACGTCGAGATCGTCCGCGCACTCACCGGGGCTGCCGATGCCGGTATGGCCGCGTCCGAGCGCCGGCATCTGGAGTCGCGGCTCGCCGGCTTGGCCGGCCCCCACGCCCTCTGCTGGGCCTGTCCCGGCTACAGCGACGGCGCGGTAAGCTGCTGAGCCCGGCCGAGTCGCCCCGCGGACTTCCGGCGGTAGGCGTCGCCGATCCCGTCGCCCTGGCGGAGGAGCGGGCGACGCTACAGCGGCTGGCGCGGGCGAGCCGGGCGCGCCGCTGGTGGGGCTATCTGCGGCTGACCGGACCGGGTTGGCTGCAGAGCGCCTTCACCCTGGGGAGCGGGAGCGCCGTCGCCTCGCTCTATCTCGGCGCCCACTACGGCTATTCGCTCCTCTGGGTCCAGCCGCTGGCGATGGTCGTGGGGATCGTCATGCTCATGGCGGCCTCCCACCAGACCCTCTCGACCGGCGTCCGGCCGTTCGAGGCGATGCGCCGGTTCATCCACCCGGGTCTGGCGTGGGCGTGGGCGATCGCGACGCTGATTGCCACCTTCGTCTTCCACCTGCCCCAGTACGCGCTGGCCGCCGGTGTCACCGAGGACATGGCCGCGGTGGCGACCGGTTGGGGGCCGGCCGGCGGTGCGCGGACGGCGTTTCTGGTCGGGCTCGGCCTGCTGATCCTCGTGGTATCGACCGTGATAACCTGGAACTACGGCCGGGGCATAGGCGGGATCCGCCTCTACGAGCGCACGCTGAAGCTCCTGGTCGGGATCGTCATCGTCGCCTTCCTCGCCGTCGTGGCGCGGAGCGCGGCCGCGGGCCGGCTGGATTGGGGGGCGCTGGTCGGCGGGTACCTGCCTCTATCGATCCCGTCCGACTCGGCCGGTGTGACGAAGGTGGCGGGCGCGTTCGGGGCCGCGGTCGGGATCAACATGACCTTCCTGTTCGGCTATACGCTGCTGGCGCGCGGTTGGGGCCGCGAGCACCGTGGGCTTGCGCGCTTCGATCTGATCACCGGCATGCTCCTTCCCTACGTGATCGTCACGTCGTTGATCGTCATCGCCTGCGCCTGCACGATTCACGGCACCGAGTTCGCACCCGAGCAGATCCTGCCCGCGAACGTCGGCGTACTGATCGGCTCGGCCGGGGTCGGCCCGACGTTCGGTCGCTTCGTCTTCGGGTTGGGGATCCTGGGGATGGCGCTCTCGACCATCACGCTGCAGATGCTGGTGGCGGGATTCGCGCTCTGCGAGCTGCTCGGTATCGAGCCGAGCGGCTGGCGCTATCGCCTTAGCTGTCTGCTGCCGGCGCCCGCCTTCCTCGGCGTGATCCTCTGGACCTCGATGGGAACCTGGGTCGCGCTGCCCGCCTTCACCATCGGCCTCGTCATGCTGCCCATCGCCTACATCGGGTGGTTCCTGCTCCATAACAGCAGCCGCTTCCTGGGCGACGACCGGCCGCGCGGCCGCAGCGCCGTGCGCTGGAACATCGTCCTCGGCGTCGCGCTGCTCGTCACCCTGGCCAGTGTCGCATACACACTGCTGAGTCAGTTCTGATACGAAGGCCGACGCGACCTGGCCGATAGGCCGGCTTGGTGGAAACAAGGTGGATGCCTGAGACGTAGTGTACGGCGCGCCGATTGCACGATTCCAAGACAAAGCTCCAGAGAAGGTCGAGATGAGATGACTCCGACGAGTGCTTCCGACAGCGTCATTCTCTCTTCCGTCGACGACCACGTCGGTACGATCAGTCTGAATCGCCCAGACGTGCTGAATGCATTCAACCTGCCCCTGGCTCGCCAGTTCCTGGCCGCTCTGGACGAGTTCGGTCGTGACGACGATGTCCGTGCGATCGTAGTCCGTGGTGCGGGGAGAGTCTTCTCGGCCGGCGGAGACATACGGGAGATGCTGAGCTGTGTGCGAGGTGGCGAGGACCGGGCCGCCTATTTCCGTGAACCGCTGTCGGCGTTCGGGGAGATCGTGTTGGCTCTGCGCCGGACACCGAAGCCGGTGCTCGCCGCCGTGCACGGAGCCGTCGCCGGCGTGGGGTACAACGTGATGTTGGCTTGCGACCTCACGATGGCAGCCGAGGAGACCCGGTTCGCACAGGCCTTCATCAAGCTCGGTCTGTCGCCGGACGGAGGGGGCACCTGGTTCCTGCCGCGTCTCGTTGGGTACGCGCGTGCCTGCGAGCTGACGCTGCTGCCCACCGAGCTGGACGCGGCCACCGCGCTAGCTTGGGGGCTGATCAACTGGGTGGTTCCGGAGGAAGAGTTCGAGGCCAGGGTCAAGGAGACCGCGCTCAGGCTGGCGGGCGGGCCGGCCACCGGGATGGCGCGAGCGAAGGCGCTGCTCGACAGCGCCTACCAGCACGACCTGGCCTCCCAGATCGAGGCGGAACGGCTGGCTCAGGTGGAGAACGCGGCGTCCCGCGATTTCGAGGAGGGCCTCACCGCATTCGTCGAGAGACGGGAACCGCGCTTCGGCTCATGACACGGACTTTGTCGATGCCGCAGGATGGGCCGAGATCGTGCCACGCATCCTTCAACACGAGACCACCCCCGTCACAGCAGTAACTCCACCGGCAGGAGCACCAGCGCTCAGCCGATCCGCGGTGATTGTGCAGGCGGTACGCGCCAGATGGGGTCCCTGGCGTTGATCTCACTCCGCGCGCATCGTCACCATGGGGTCCACTCGTGTATGGCGCAGGACGGGCACCCAGATGGCCAGGGCGGCGGCGATCAGGAGGACGAGAGCAGCAGCCGCAAACGCCGCCGGATCTCGGGGGCTTACCCCGTAGAGGAGGCTCTCCATCGCGCCGGCGAAGCCGAAGGCGCAGACGACGCCCACGGCGGTGCCCAGGGCGACGACAGCGAAGGACGACAAGAAAATCCGCTGCCGTACGTTCCACGCTCCGGCGCCCAGGGCCAGGCGGATTCCGATTTCCCGGGAGCGACTGGAGACCGAGTAGCTGACCACGCCGAAGATCCCGACGGCCGCCAGGACGAGGGACAGAGCCGCGAAGCTCCCCAGGACGGCCAGCGTGAAGTTCCGCTCCCTGAGACTCTCACCCAACCGGGCCTTCATGGTGTGGATCGTCCCCGGCACCGTGGGGGCCACGGCACGGAGCCGCTCGCGGACGGGCCCAGCGAGGGACGCCGGGTCCCCGGTGGTGCGGATCACACAGGTCAAGTATCTGGTGTAGTCCGAATGTTGAGGCCAGTAGACGAAGACCTCGGGCTGGCTCCCCACCGTGTTGCGCCAGTCCCGGGCCTCCGCCACCACTCCCACTACGGTCAGGTCGGCGTCACGCCAGAAAGGGATGACCTGCACCCGCCTTCCGACGGGGTCCTCGCCTGGGAAGGCCTTGTCGGCCAGCGCCTGGTTGAGGATGGCCACCGGAGGCCCGTCGGGCCGGTCCTCGGGTGAAAAGACCCGCCCACGGGCGAGCGGGATGCCCAGGGCGGCGAAGTAGTCCTCGTCCACAACCCGCCATCCCGATTCGGTGCCGGACCTGTCCGGGTCCCTCTCTATTGGCGCCGGGGAGCGGAAGACGGGGCCGGTCATGAAACTGGACTCTGTGGGGAGGTGGTTCACGAAGCCCACGGCGGTCACACTGGGAAGCGCTTCGTACTCCCGCTCGAGCTCTTCGAGGACACGGGCTCGATGTTCAGCGCCCGTGTATCCACCTCCGGCGAAATCGATCTCAACAGTCAGCACTCCTTCCGGACGGAAGTGGGTCTCCTCGGAGAGCACCTGCTGCAGGCTCCGGACCAGAAGGCCACACGCCACTACCAGCACGACGGCCAGGGCCGCCTCGCCTCCCACGAGCACGCTCCATCCGAGCGCTCTCGTTCGACGTGTGTCTCCACGTCGCCCACTGCGAAGCGTGCCCGCCACGTCATCAGACACCCGCAGGGCGGGGAGGAGCCCGAAGAGTAGCGACGTGACGAGCGTCGCCCCCAGGGCGAAGAGCGTGACCCGAGTGTCGATCGACACGGCCTGCAGCCGGGGTACCAGGTCCACTCCCTGAGCGCGGACCAGATCCAACGTCAGAACAGACAGCAACAGACCCAGGAGTCCTGCCAGCCCGGCCAGGAGCAGACTCTCGGTGAAGAGCTGCTGGATGAGCCGAAGTCGAGCCGCGCCCACCGCGGTGCGGATCGCCATCTCCCGCTCCCGGTGGGTGCTCCGGGCAAGCAGCGTGCTGGCCACGTTGGAGCAGGCCAGCATCAGCAGGAGCCCCGCAGCGCCCAGGAGGAACAGGAGAGGCCGATCGACGTCTCCGAGGATCTCGGCCCTCAACGGGTGCATGCTCACCGATTCGGTCTCCGTTTCCCCCGGGTAGGCCTCCCGGATCCGGGCCGCGATGCCGTTCATCTCCTGCTGGGCCTGGGTCAGAGAGACTCCGGGGGCTAGGCGTCCCACCGCCCGGTAGTTGTGGGAGTCGCGGATCCGTTGCGGTCTCAGCTCCATCGGGTAGTACACATCCCCTTCCTCCAGGAGCTTGAACCCGGGGGGCATCACTCCCACCACCGGGTAGGGGTCGCCCGCGATGGTGACGCTGAGGCCGTCCAGACCGGCACGGTCCCCGAAGAGTCGGTACCAGAACTCGAAGCTGAGTACCACCACCGGCTTCCCGCCTGGGCGGTTCTCCTCGGGTGCGATGGGGCGACCCAGCAGGGGCTGGACCCCCAGTACATCGAAGAACTCCCGGGACACTCCGATGACGGTGCCCCGTGTCGGCTCGTCCCCACCGAGCACCGAGACCTGCCACGGAACCCGGACGGCGAGGATCCCCTCGAAGGTCTCCGACTCGCGTCGCCAATCATCGAAGTTCGGAAAGGAGAGAATCAGCTCGCGGCCATCTCCCCTCCGCTCCTCGAGCAGCATCAGACGGTCCGACTCTGGGAAGGGAAGGGGGCGCATCAGCACCCCATTCACCAGGGTGAAAGCGACGGTGGTGGCGCCGATTCCAAGCGCCAATGTGAACACCGTGATCAGGGCAAAGCCCGGGTTCTTGACCAGGCCGCGGATGGCGTAACGGATGTCCTTGAGAAGCGCGTTCATGGGGGCTCCTTCCGATCGGCGTCGGATCTCCTGCCCGTCTTGTCGTGCGGACCGATGCCCGTGCGCCAGCCGCGTCGGGCGGCGAGCATGGGAATGTTCTATGAGGGCGCCGACGGCCAGGTCGGACGCCGCCCGGAGCCAGACCCAGAGCCGGCCACGTCTTCCGTGAGCCTCGGCCAGGCGCTCGAGGAAGAGCGTGGTCATCTCGTCGCCGAAGGCCTGTCTCAGATCTCGCGGCAGTAGTCTGAGAAGTCGCCGGTACACTCGCTCGGAACGGCCTTGGCCCTGACGCTTCATGGGCCTGCCCTCGAGCGCTCGAGGAGAAGGGTCGCTCTTTTCGCTTCGCTCAACAGGCCCTTCATTCGCGCCACCTCGGCCCGGAGAACGGCCTGCCCCAGCTCGGTGATCCGGAAGTAGCGTCGGCGGGCGTCGATGTCCGGCCCGTCAGGGGCCTCGGCATCCTCGAGTAGGCCCTTCCGAAGGAGATCGCGGATCCGCCGATAGAGGTTCGCCGGATAGATCCGCGGAAGGTGTCTCTCCCGAGCCTCGATCTCCTTCACCACGCTGTACCCGTGGGCGGTCCCCTCGGCGAGTACGAGGAGGACTCGCAGCTCCAGCGGATGGAGAGGGAGAAAGCTGTGCGGATCTGGCGAAGACGCTGGCATGTCGGACTCCCGTCGCCGCGGTCCGGCAGGCGGGCCGGAATCGTGTCCGACAGCCGCCGCCGTGTGCGGTACCGCGCAGTCTCAACTGACGTCATTTTGACGGTACTGCCACCCTGTTTGATCCAGCGAG
>JASFTY010000053.1:0-12877 GCA_050050535.1 Gemmatimonadales bacterium
CGACCACCACCGCGACACGAAGCGAGAGCGTCCCCCGGCCGACCCCAGCGTCCTCCAATCAGGCCTCACTATCACTGTGGCCGAACACCAGTAGCCCGACCCGTCCCATGGACATCCTGATCATCGGCGGGACCCGCTTCGTCGGCCACTTCACGGCGCTCGCCCTTTACGAAGCCGGCCACAGAGTCTGCGTGTTCACACGCGGCAAGCAGAAGTTCGAGTTGCCCGAGGGTGTCGGCCACTTCAAGGGCGATCGCAAGCACGAGGCCGACCTGACCGGCGTCGCCGGCGCACGCGATTGGGACATCGTCTGGGACAATATGAGCTACACGGGCGACGACGCCCGGGCCGCCGTCCGCGCCTTCCGCGACCGCACAGGCCTGTTCATCCACACCAGCACGCTCGCCGTCTACAGCGTCTGCGAGGGGATCGTCAGCCCCTACCGCGAGGAGGACTTCGCACGCGGCCGCCCGCTCACCGAGCGGCTCGGGATCTACCCGTACGACTACGGGATCGCGCGGCGCGACGGCGAACAGGTCCTGGAGGACGCGCACGCCGAGCTCGGCTTCCCGTTCGTTACCGTCAGGCTGCCCGCCGTGCTCGGCCCGCGCGACTACAGCCTGCGCGCCTGGTCGTACTGGCGCCGCATACTAGAGGACCGGCGGCTCATCCTGCCGGACAACGGGATCGAGATGCACCGCACGGTCTATTCGGGCGACGTGGTGCAGGGACTGCTGGCGATCGTGCGTAAGGGCGCCGAGCTGGCCGGCCGCGCCTACAATCTGGGCGGCCGCGAGATCGTCAGTCTGCGCGGGTTCGTCGAGGACTCGGCGCGCATCCTGAACACCGACGTCGAGATCGTCGACATCCCGCGCTCGGTCATCGCCAAGGCCGGCATCGATCCCGACGGGCTCTCGCCGTACACGACCTGGGGCAACCACATCCAGGCGATCGCCCGGGCGCAGCACGAGCTCGACTACAAGCCCACGCCGATGGAAGAGTGGTTGCCAACCACCATCGAGTGGCACCTCGAGCATCGCCGTGACGCCGAGCCGCCCGGCTGGGAACTGCGCGAGCAGGAAGCGCAGCTGGCCGAGCGCTGGCAGGCGTTCTTCAGCGGTCTCGGCTGAGCTGAGCCAGCAGCCGCAGCGCCGACCCGACCCGCGACTGTAGCTCCGGGTCCGCATCCTCCCAGAGCCGAGTGAACTCCGTCAGGTGCGCGACGGCCTTCGCCGTGTCGCCCAGTGTCAGGTAGACGCTGGCGGCGCGCTCGTGGGCGATGGGCCGGGTCACGCCGTACATGCCCTGGTTGGTGAAGTGGAGGCGGTAGCTCGAGGTCAACGAGTCGTAGAGCGCCGCGGCCAGCTGCGTTCGACCCGCCGCCGCGTAGGCGTCACCCAGCAGCAGACCGAGCTCGCGGCGCAGCACGCCGTCGCCCTCGGCCCACGACCGCCGTAGGTAGCCGATGGCGTCGTCGACGCGACCTTCCTGCAGCGCGATGACCCCGCGCACCGCTTCGCCGATCCCCATCGAACCCATGGCCCCGGACCCGACGACGTGGTCCAGGCGCAGCAGCGGCTCGCGGGCCCGGTCCAGTTCGCCGGCCAGCACGTATCCCGTGGCGAGAGCGCCGAGGCCGAGGCTACCCACCACCAGCTCCGTCTCCTGCAGCGCGGGTGCCCGGATCCGCTCGACCAGCGGCAGCGCGCGCTCCGGCGCGCCGGCGGCGAGCATGGCGAACTCCAGATCGATCGCCGCCGAGTAGCTCACCAGCCTGAGACCGCTGGCCAGACCCAGCTCGACCGCCGTGTCGGCGTGGGCCAGCGTCGCGCCGACGGCGCCGTGCAGCGCCGCCAGCGACGACAGATACGCGTGACCCCAGACGGACACGTGGGGCCGCGGGTCGGCGGCCATGACTCTGGCGGCCGCCTCGGCGGCCTCGACGTCACCAGCGTACAACGGATTCATCACCTGCGCGTCCAGCGTGCCGGCCGCGTCGGGGTACTCGGCGATCAGCACGGCGAGCGCCGAGTCGGCGGCGGCGTGGTCGCCAAGGGTACGCGTGACGCTGGCCAGATTGATGTATACGGTCGGACGGTCGGGCTCGAGCTCGACGGCGCGCCGGTAGAGCGGCAGCGCGTCCTCATAGCGGCCCATCCGCTCGTAGATGTCGCCCAGGTTCGTGATCGCCACGCCCGACTCCGGGTCGCGCTCGATCTCGAGCTCGTAGTAGTAGGCGGCCGAGTCGAAGCGAAACCGCCAGGCGTGGTAGAGCGCGCCCACTAGGTAGCGCTCGCGACGCTCGAGCCGATCGAGATGCTCGTAAGCGCGATCGACGTAACGCTGCGCCTCCGACGCGTAGCCCAGGTTGCCGTGGTAGATGCTCAGCGCACGGTACGCCGTCGCGAACGCGGTGTCGAGCTGGATCGCCTGCTCGAGCAACCGGATCGCCTCTTCCTGGCGCCCGATCCGACCGTAGTAGCTCCCCCTGGCATAGAGTTCCAGCGCCTCCAACGATCCCGTCGTGACCTGGGGGAGCGGCTCGCTGCGCCGCAGCCCGGCCAGCGACTCGCCCAGGTGGCGGCGCACCAGGCGCGACAGCCGCTCGACCGCCGCGATCACCTCGTCATCCGTCGCCGCCGTCTCTCGTACTCGTACTACGACATCCCCGCTCGCCGCCTCGACGATCCGCGCGCTCAACTGATAGCCCGAGCCCAGCCGCGCGACCGAGCCGCAGACGACGACGGGGTAGCCCTCGCGCCGCGCCGCATCGATCCCCACCTCCTCGGTGATCGCCGTCGTGTCGGGCAGTCGCATCCGCACCAGCACGTCGTTCAACTGGGCCCGATCGACGACCTCGACGTAGTCCGAGCCCGCCAGGTCGGTGACCACCGCCTCGTGAACGGCGAAGCCCAGCGCCGGCTCGTCGGTCTCGTTCTCGAACTGCGCGACCACCACCTCGCCCCGCTCGTCCAGCAAGTCCGCCGCCTCGGCCTTCACCACCAGCCCGGGGAAGCCGACGAACAGCCAGACCGCGGCGACCGCGCCCCAAACGGCGAACACGCCGACGCCGACCGTGACGACGTTACGCCAGGTGAACAGCCGCCTCAGACCGGGCGCCGCGTCACCGGCTGGGGCCGCTTCGCCCGCACCCGCCGCCGGCTCGAGCTCCGGCTCGCCCAGGTCGGGCAGCCGCGTCGGGTCGAGCGCCGCCTTGCCCGGCGCACCCTCCTGCACAAAGGCGGTAGCGAGCACGAACGGCAGGCCGAGGAAGAGCAGCGCCGCCGCCAGCCCGGGGAACCAGGGCGGCAGCCCGTAGGCGCCGGTCAGCACCTCGACCACCTGGAGCACGAACCAGGAGATCGCCAGGTAGATCGCCGTCACCTGCCAGAGCGAGCGCCTGTGGATCTCGTGGATCAGCCGTTTCAAGCCCGACATGTCCGCCTCCGACCTCACGGTACGTGCCCGCCAAGATGCGGGTCCGGCGGAGCGCGGCGCAACTCGCCCGGGCCGGCGCCCGTCGTGTAGAACTGCCCGTGGACCGACGCGAACGGCTGCGCCGAGTCGATCGCGCACTTCAACACGTCCTCGGGCCCCGGCTCCGAGAACGTGCGAATCAACCGTGCAGACGGTACGGTGCGTCAACAGAAAGTCCCAACGTTTTTCCTTCGGCTCAGTCTGATCTTCTCAATCCGCGGTTTCCGCCATCTCCGTCAGTTACGTCGAACCGGAGCTTCCAGACCCGGAGCGTCGGATCGCCGCCCGGCGCGGAGTGCACCGAGTAGAAGAACGGACCCTCGACGCCGACCACGCGCTCGCCGCTCGGAACACCGAGCGCGATCGGTGCCCCGTCCAGCCCGTATATGTCGTACCAGTAATCGCCGGCGCCCCGTGCGTAGAGCGCGAGCAGCGGGCCGCAGCGCGTGGCGAACAGCCCGCGCAACGTCCCGGCATCGCGGCTCGCAACACTCGGGAACGACAGGACCGCGTCCGCCGCGAGGTCGTAGACGGCGAACGAGTCGGTGCCCGTGTGGGCCAGGTACAGCAGCTCGCCCAGCGTCGCCGCGTAGGCGCGGCCCTGTGACCGGCCGCCCCGCGGCTCGCTGAAGAACGACTCGATGTACTCGCCGCCCGTGGTGTACAGGTGCACCAGCTTGCCCGACCCGCGTCCCCAGCCGGCACCGAGCACGGCGAGCCGGCGATCGCTGAGGCTGCAGACCTGGACCGGCCGGTCGACCTCGTGCAGCCGGAACCGGCGCACGCTGCGGCCCGACTCGTCGAGTATCGCGACGGCCGGTAGCAGCCCGTCCAACGCCGCGATCCAGCGACCGTACAGCGACGTGAGGCTCACCGGTCGCCTGAGACCCGTCGCCTCGCGATCGAGCGCTTGCAGGCGCCAGCCCTGTGGCGAGTAGATCTTGAGCGCCTTCGCCGGGGCGTCGGCGATCCACAGCCGGCCCGAAGCGGCGGCCAGCAGATCGGTGACGCACAGCCGGTCGCCCCGTCCGGTCCGCAGCGGGATCGCGCGTACCGACGTGAAGACGGCGCCGAACTCGAACTCGACTCTCGGCCCCGCCCGCGCTGCCCAGACGGCGCGGCCCACGCCGCGCCCAACTCGCTCATCCGTCACCTGCTCACCGGTCCCCCCACGTAGCCAGACATAGATCCACCACCACCCGGGGCACCGCCCCGGGGGCTCGACGAACCGCGTGCGGCTACGCTAGGGCGCCGGCGTCATCAGATCGGCATCGCCGCACTCACGCCCGACCTTCCCCGGGCTTGACGCTCGCTTGACCGGCCCTCCGCAGCTTGAAGGCAACTCGACACGAGAACCGCATCCGAACGGAGGATTGAACATGTTGAGTCGCCGCGCGCTACTGAGCACGACCGTGGTGGCGGGCCTCGCCCTGTCACAGACGGACTGCACGATGATCGGCGCCGGGCTCGGCGAGTTGATCGACGCGACCACCGCGCGCAGCCTCGCCCCGCACGAGCTGGCGCCCGAGACGCTCGAGCCCGGCCAGAAGATCACCGTCCGGTTGAGGAACAGCCGCTCGATCGAGGGCACGTACATCGGGATCGAGCCGCTGCCGGCGGACGAGTACGCGGCACGCTACGCCTCGACCGCGGACCGCCCGTCGGCGGCCGTCCCACAGCCCGCCCTCGTCCTGCGGACGGCCGCTACGGGGGGCCGGGCCGGTGTGGAGCGGCGCGTGCCGCTGGACCGGATCGCGCTCGTCGAGTGGGATTCCGACAAGGGTCGGACGGTCGGCACGATCGTCGGCGGCGTCATTGACGCCGTTGCCCTCGTGTACCTCACCGCCGCAATGGCCGCATGTGCCGGTGGGTGGGGCGGCTTCGGATACTAGCGTTGACCCGGCTTAGTCCCCGGACCAGCGGCGTGCGAGTCGTCTGTCGAAACGATACCCGGAGGTTCTCATGTTCACCCAGCGCACCCTGCTGACCTGCGCGGCAATGCTGTGCCTGGCCCTGCCCCAGTCGGCCTGCACGCTGATCGGCTACGGCATCGGGTCGGCCATCGACGCCGGCAGTCGGCACAGCCTGACACCGCAGAACCTCGAGTCCGAGACGATCGAGCCCGGCCGAAAGATCACACTGCAGCTGAGAGACGGCGACATCGTGGACGGCGCCTACTTCGGGATCGAGCAGCTCCCGGCATACGAGTACGCGGCACGCTACGCAGCGGCCCGGGAACGGCAGCCGAGCGCCGTCCCGCTACCGGCGCTCGACGATACGGTCACCGTCTGCATGGCCCGGGGCGGCGAGCTCGATGCCGAGTTCCTCGGCTTCGATCTCTACCGGGTCTCGGTGCGGTCGCTGGGCAGCACGGAGCCTGGGAGTCTCATGCCGCAGGAGGTCGCCGAGCTGCGGGCCCCGAGCGGCGCCGCGATCACCGGAGAGACACTGGCGCTTCTGGTCTCCGAGGGCGCGCTACCCTTCCGCTCCGCGGTCGCCATGCGGATGCCGCCCGCGATCGGCAGAACCGGCGGCAGGCGGTTGGTGCCGCTGGATCAGGTCAAGCACATCGAGTGGACGTCCGGGAGCGGCGCTCAGAAAACCGGCCTGATCGTCGGCGCGGTCCTCGACATCGCCGCGCTGACGGCCTTCGCCGTCTGCGCCGCGACCGACTGTCTCGAGATGAGCTTCGCGCCCAGTTAGCAGATCGAGCTCGCCGTGCGATCAGCCGCGCCGAGCGACGGCCTCCAGATGGGCGCGGATCGCGGCGAACGCCTCGGGTGCGGACCACGCCCGGTCGATCTCCTCCTCGCGCGCCGGGTCGCCGGCCGCCAGCTCGAGCACCCGCTCCCGCTCGCGGCCCTTGTGGAGGCTGAAGGTGAGCGGCTGCGACCGGGCGAGCCGTTCCGCAACGTCCCAGGCCCGCTGCAGCACACGGTCGCGCGGCACGACCTCGTTCATTAGCCCCAGCTTTCGCGCCTCGGCCGGTGAGTACAGCTTGCCGCCGTACACCACGTCCTCCAGCTCGGCCAGCGGCGCGGTGTAGCGCAGGACCTCCATCCCCAGACTCGGGAAGGGGATGCGGACACGAAAGGCGGGAAAGCCGATCTTCGCCCCGCCTTCCGCCGCGACCCGGTAGTCGCAGGCGCAGGCGAGCACGCAGCCGCCGGCGATGGCGTGGCCGTTCACCGCGGCGACCACCGGCAGCGGGAAGGTGAACAGCCGGGCCGTCGCGCGGCGGATCGCGGCCAGCAGCGTGCGCACGTACGGCTCACCGCCGTCCAGTATCCGCTTGAGGTCGAGCCCGGCAGAGAAGCTCGACCCGGTCCCGGTGAGCACGACGGCCTTCGCATCGATGCTCTCGACCTCGTCCAGCCGCACCATCAGCATGCCAAGAGCGTCGGTATCGAGGGCACCGACCTTGCCGTGGTCGATACGCAGCACGGTCACCGGCCCGCGGTCTTCGCGATGGATCAATGTCCGCCCTCCTCTGCCTCGGGTTCCCCCCAATTCTGGCCCCCAGCGGCCCCGGCGCAACCGCCCGGCGCTTGATCGGCGCTTGATCTCCCCGCTGTAGGTTCGGGCGCAGTGATTGGCCCACCGATGCAGGGAGGCACAAGATGCGGAACTCACGACTCTACACAGCGATCGTCCTACTGGCGCTCAACTCCGCGCTCTCCGGCTGCACGCTGACCAATTACGGGGTCGGCTCGCTGATCGACACAGCGCGGACCCGCGAGTTCGGCCCCGAGGTCTTCGCGTCGGACGCCCCGCCAGCCGATACACCGAAGCTCGGTGCCGAGCTCAAGCTGAGGCTGCGAGACGGTGAGGTCGTGACCGGCAAGTACCTGGGGGTCGAGCCGCTGCCTGGCGAGGAGTACGCCGAACGCTACGCCCGGGCCCGCGAGCGCCAGATGCCGCGGTTCCTGCTGCCGGCGCTGGGCGACACCGTCAGCCTCCGCATGACCTCCGGCGCCGAGCTTGCGGCCGAGTTTCTGGGCTTCGACCATGAGCGCTCAGTCCTCCTGAACGCTCCGACCCCGATCAGGCTGCTGACCACCAATCTTCGGGAGATTACCGGCCCAGGCGGCGCCACCATCAGCGGCGCAGCGCTCGACAGCTTGATCGTGAACGGCGATCTGCCGGTCCTGTCGGCCCTCGCACTCGAGGTCAAGGTGGAGGAACGCAGGCGGCGCGTGAAGCGCAGGCGGCTGATACCGCTGGACAGCGTCGTTTGGGGCGGCCAGCGACCGCGCAGCGGTCGAACTGTGGGTCTCGTTAGCGGTCTGGCTGTGGACGTAACCACCCTCATCGTCATGCTGTCGAACCCGGACTTCAACCTTTCCCCGGATCTCGATTTCGGGGGAGGCTAGTCGCGCCGCGCCGACCGCCGAGGCCCGCTAGGCTTGCGGGCAACCTCGTAGCGCTTGACCTCCCTGTCGTAGCGTGCGCGTAGCGATCGGCCCACCACCGCAAGGAGGCACGACATGCGAAACTCACGACTCTATGTAGCGCTAGTCCTGTTCGCGCCCCGCGCCGGCGGACGAGCCGTCAGACCGGGAAGACGTGGAGCGCGGTGACCTTGATCTGCGCGACCACCGGCGCGCCGACCTCGAGGCCCAGTTCCTCCAGCGAGTGGCGGGTGATCACGGCCTCCAGGCCGAGGCCGTCCGATTCGAGGCGCAGCCGGACGAGGCCGCCCTGCGGGTGCAGCCGCGCCAGCGTCGCGTCGAACCGGTTGCGGGCGCTGGTCGCCGGTGAGGCCGGCGGCGCGATGACGACGTCCTCGGGCCGGTAGCCGACGCGGACCGCGGCGCCGGCCTCACAGGCGCCGGCCGCCTCCAGCAGCTGGCCCGAGTCGAGCCGCACCATCATCGTGCCTTCCTCCGCCGTCTCGACCACGCCGTTCAGCATGAACTCGGCGCCGGTGAACGACGCGACGAACTCGGTGGCCGGCGCCTCGAAGATGTCGCCGGGCGTGCCGGTCTGAACGATGCGGCCCTCCTCCATGACCGCGACGCGGTCGGCCAGCGCGAACGCCTCACCGGGGTCGTGGGTGATCAGCACGATGGCCGGGGCGGCGTGCCGGACGATGCGCTCGAGGTCGGCGAGCAGCCGGCGCCTGACGGTCACATCGAGGTCGGCGGTCGGCTCGTCGAGGAACAGGATCTCGGGCTCGAGCGCCAGCGCCCGGGCCAGCGCCACGCGCTGCGTCTCGCCGGCGGAGAGTCCGTCGACCGGCGCGTCCGCCAGGTCGGCGATCTCCAGCGTCTCGAGCGCCGCGTCGACCCGGACGCGCCGCTCGTTCGCCGGCAGCCGTCGCGCCTTGAGGCCGAACTCGACGTTCTGGGCGACGGTCCCGCGCCACAGGTAGGGCGGCTGCAGGACCGCGGCGGCGGCGCGGCGCAGCCGGCGATCGTCCTTGGCTATCTCGTTTCCTATATATAGGACGCGACCGGCGTCCGGCGTCTCGAGCGCCGCCAGGATGCGCATCAGCGTCGACTTGCCGGCCCCGTTCGGCCCCAGGAGCGCCAGCACCTCACCGGCCCGTACCTCGATCGACTCGACGTCTACGACGAGGCGCCCATCGTAGGAGTGCCTGAGCTCCCGGCCCTCGAGCAGCGGCTCGTGCGGCGCGCCTTCCATCCCGTTCACCTCAGCTGGTGAGCGGCCGCCGCCGGCGCGGCGCCGCCTGCTGGATCCGCGTGATGAACGCGTTGGCGGCGAACGCGATGGCCAGAAGTATAAGCCCCAGCGCCATCGCCGTGGCGAAGCGGCCGCGCCGCGTCTCCAGCACGATCGCCGTCGTGATGACCCGTGTCTCGCCCTGCACGTTGCCGCCCACCATCATCACGGCGCCGACCTCGGAGATCACCGCGCCGAACCCGGCGGCCACCGCCGCCATCAGCGATAGGCGCGCCTCGCGCAGGTGCAGCAGCAGCGCCTGCCAGCGGTCGGCGCCCAGCGCCCGGGCCTGCAGCCGCAACTCCGGCGGCACCGACTGGACCGCGGCCAGCGTGATCGCCGCGACGTAGGGCGCGGCGAGCACGAACTGCGCGGCGACCATGGCGCTGGGCGTGTAGAGCCAGCCCAGCGCGCCCAGCGGCCCCTGGCGCGACAGCAGGATGTAGACGAACAGGCCGACCACGACGGGCGGCAGCGCCAGCCCGGTGTTGACCAGCGCGACGGCGATGCCGCGGCCCGGGAAGCGGGCCAGCCCCAGCCAGGTGCCCAGCGGGATCCCGATCAGCAGGCCGAGCAGCACAGCGCTGCCCGAGACCTGAAGCGAGCGGCCGATGATCCGCCACAGGTACGGATCGCCGGAGAACAGCAGCCCAAAGGCCTCGCCGATCGCGTCCGCCAGAACATCCATGCTAGTGCGGGACTCCGCTCAACACGACGGACCTCATTCGGCGTTCGGCACGAAGAGCGCCGCGCCGAACCGCGCCACGCCGAACGCGCCGATCGCCGCCTGACCCGCCGCCGAGGTCAGCCAGTCGGCAAAGACCCGCGCGCCCTCCAGGTTCAAGGCGTCGCGCACTACGATCACCGAGTACTGGTTCAGCAGCCGCGGATCGCCCTCCACCACGACCTCGAGCTGCAGCCGGTCCCGCAGGCTCAGATACGTCCCGCGATCGGTCAGCGTATAGGCGCGCCGCTCGCTCGCCATCATCAGGACAGCGCCCATCCCCTGGCCCGCCTCGCGGTACCAGTCACCCGACGGTTCGACGCCGGCCGCCTGCCACAGCTCGCGCTCCCGGGCGTGGGTACCCGAGTCGTCACCCCGCGAGATGAACGGCGAGCCGTGCCGGGCGATGCAGGCCAGCGCCGCCGGCGCGTCGAGCGACCTGCAGACGCGCGCCGGGTCGCCCGCCGGCCCGACGACCACGAAGTCGTTGTACATCACGCGGCGCCGCGACTCGCCGTGCCCCGCCGCCATGAACTCCTGCTCGGCGCGCGGCGAGTGCACGAGCACCGCGTCGGCGTCGCCGCGCGCCGCCAGCCGCAGCGCTTCGCCCGAGCCGACGGCGATCACCCGGACCCGGTAGTCGGGGTGCGCGCGGCGGAACTCGGGCAGGATCGCCTCGAACAGGCCGGAGTCCTGGGTGGAGGTGGTGGAGGCGAGGATTATTTCGGTCGGGCGTGGGGCGCAGGAGTCGATGGGGATGGCGATGGCGATGGCGATGGCGAGGGAGAAGGGGCGGGTCATGGGTTCGGCGGAAGGACGGGGGTTACTCGTCCTCGTCCTCCTCGGCCTGGCCCATATGCTGGGTGCGCAGCTCGAGGTAGGGCTGACCGTCCCGGAACTTGGCGGCGATACGCAGCCGCATCTGGCCGCCGTCCTTGGCGGGGAGCGAGATGATGCAGCCGTTGTAGCTGGCGGCGAAGATGAGCTGCCAGTCGCCCTTGATCGCGGAGCCCTCGAAGAAATCCCTGAGCTGCGCCGTGTTGTGGGCGCTCATCTTGCTGATCAGCGTGGTCTGCTTGTCGTCGGCCACCTCTCGACCCCTCCCGCTCCGGACGGTCCGGCGGCGGCGCGCCGCCACGTTCGCGCAAAAAGCTAATCGGCTGTCTTGGAGGTTACAAGGCCCCGAGGGCTCAGTCTTCGGTCCGCTCCTCGACCGTGTGCTCGACCCCGTCGTAGTTGAGCACGATCGGCCGATCATCGTCGCAGGTCTCGAGGTGCACCGGCCGCTTCCAGAGCAGGTAGAGGTTCTCGAGGACTTCCTGCGCGTAATCGAGCCGCAGCGGCACACCCTCGTAGCGATGCCAGAGGACCAGCTCGCCGCGGTTCAGATGGTTGGCGTCCCGCACGTAGACCCAGGGCTGCCCGAAGTTGGTGAGCTGGAAGAGCAGACCTTGCTTGATCTGGTCGAACGAGCGGCTGGAGATCCGGTACTCGTTCGTCGCCTCGTTGTAGTCGTAGACGAACAGCTTGTGCTTGTGGCAGAACTCGGGGGTCAGGAACTCGTCGATGAAGGTCACGTCATTATATATAGAACGGACCTGGAAGATCTTCTCGCGACCCGCCCCGGCGCCGGTATCCCAGTTCTTGCGCGTCTCCCAATCGTCGCACGCCTCCCACTCCGGCCCGTGCCGGCCCTTGTCCCAGCGCTCCTCGATGTCGCGCAGCAGCTCGAGCCCCAGCTTGTACGGGTTCAGCCGGCCGGGTTGCGTCGCCACCGTCCCACTGTGATGGTCGGCGTAGTCGATCAGCTCCGAGTCCTTCAGCGCCCGCTGCGTCATGATGGTCGAGTGCCAGTAGCTGGCCCACCCCTCGTTCATGATCTTGGTCCGGCCCTGCGGCGCGAAGTAGTACGCCTCCTCGCGCACGATACCCAGGACCGTGCGCTGCCAGTTGGTCAGCGGCGCGTACTCCTGCAGGAAGCCCAGGATTCCCTTCTCGGGGCTGGGCGGGAATTGTTCCTCCTTCTTGCGCTCTTCCTGCAGCCGCTGCGCCTCCGCCGCCAGCACCTGCTCGGGGTTGATGTACTCGTCCATGTACTCCTTGGCGGCGAGCCGGCGCGGCCGCGGCCGGCGCGACGGGTGGGTCGAGTCGACGTCCGCCGGCTCCGGCCGGCGGCGGCGCTTGATGTAGGGCGCGTTGTAGTCGATCAGGTTGTCGAGCGAGTGGCAGATATCGAGGAAGCTCTCGACCTCATCTTCGCCGAACGACTCCATGTAGCGGCGCACGCGCGACGCGTGGTTCGCCATCTCGTCGACCATCTTGCGGTTCGTGTGCTCGAACGAGTAGTTGTTCTTGAAGAAGTCGGCGTGGCCGTAGACGTGCGCCATGACCAGCTTCTGGTCGACCGCCGGGTTCGCGGCCAGCAGGTAGGCGTAGCACGGGTCGTTGTTGATCACCATCTCGTAGATCTTCTGCAACCCGTAGGCGTAGCCGCGCGCCAGCGCGTAATACTCCATCCCGAACCGCCAGTACGGATAGCGCGCCGGATAGCCGCCGTAGGCGGCGACCTCGTTGATCTCGTCCCAGTCGAGGACCTCGAAGATCACATCGAAGAAGTCGAGCCCGTAATCCCGGGCGTAGCCTTCGATCTCGGCCTGCAGCTCGCGCAGCTCGGGGGTCAGCGTCTGCGGCATCTACTTGCCCTTGCCCAAGAAGTCGCGGATCGAATCGAGGATCGCCTCGCGGTCGGGGATCTGCGACAACGCCAGCTTTTCGTCCTCGACCGCATTGCTCAGCGACTCGTAGAACTGGCCCGACCCGTAGCGGCTCTCGACCTGGCCGTAGCCGAACAGGTTCACCACCGGCAGGATGCGCTCGTTCAGCAGCTCGAAGCACTTCTCGTCGTCGCCGCCGCCCCAGTTGTCGCCGTCCGAGAAGTGGAAGCAGTAGATGTTCCACTCCTCCGGGTCGTACTCGCCGGCGATGACTTTG
>JASFTY010000054.1:0-12838 GCA_050050535.1 Gemmatimonadales bacterium
GAGCTGGCCGGGCGTCGTCGGTCCTTCGAGCTGGGTGGGCATCGATCCTATGTTCTGAACCACGTTCTGACTCATCGTCCCAGCCGCACGGCGGCCCCACCAGGCACCGTACGAGGACCACCAGCCGAAGTGGTCCTCACGAATCGAGCGGGGTCGGCCCAGCTCCATGTCCAGCTCCGCAGCCATCGCCTCGGCCTTCTCGGCGGCCGCCTGCAAGGCCAGCGCACGTGCTCGGTCACGATGCTGCCGCAGCTCCGTGGTGCGGAAGTCGATCCCGTGAACGAAGTTCGCTCCGGCCTCGAGGACCGCCGTCAGCAGGTTCTCGAACTCGCCTATCTCACTCAGTCGCACCACAATGGTCTTCTGGACCCAGTAGCCGAGAAAATCGACCCCCTCGTAGCGGTCCCTGTAGCGCGGCTCGATCTGCAGGTAGTCGGTCCGCAGGTGCTCTCGCTCGACCCCATGTTGCTCCGCCGCCGCCAGAACCGCCGCGACGCGCCGATCGTTCTCGGCCTTGGCGATCCCGAGGTCGTGGTCAGAGGTTTGGACACCCAGCGTCAGAACCACCTCATCCGGTACGACTCGGACCTCGGACTCACCGGTGACCGTGATGAGACGGTGCTCCGGTTGCTGAGCGGCCAGCGGTTGCGCGGCCGCGAGTGCGAGAACCGTCATCAGACCGGGCCCTCTCAAGGTCTTCATCGCTCATCTCCCGCCGTTTCATCGTCCGTTACCGACCCAGCGGTCGCCTCAGGATCCCTCTTCCTCCTCCCTCCCCTTCACCAGCTTCGCCCGCTCCTCGAGGTGCTCCTCCAGCTCCAGGTGCGGGACACCCTCGGTCCACCAGTCGGGCGCCGGCTCGCCTTTGAGATAGTGATCGAAGAACTCGCGCATGCGGACCGTGTAGTCCTTCTGGTTCGCCGGCTTCCGCACCCCGTGGTTCTCGCCGACGTACTGGAGCATTACCACCGGTTTCTCCAACCGGCGCAACGTGTTGAAGTACTCGATCCCCTGGTTCCAATCGACGGCGCCGTCCTGGTCGTTGTGCAGCAACAGGAGCGGCGTCGTCACATTCTCCGCGAAGTAGACCGGCGAGTTCCGCGTGTAGGCCTCCGGCACCTCCCAGTAGCCGCCGCTGAACCGGCCCTGACTGCTCTCGAAGATCGGCTGGTTCGCGCTACCCGAGTTCCAGTAGATCGAGCTGTACATGCTGATCATGTTGGTCAGCGGCGCGCCGGCCAGCGCCGCGGCGAAGGCATCCGTCTGCGTGATCAGGAACGCCGTCTGGTAGCCGCCCCAGGAATGGCCCTGCAGTCCCACCCGCTCCGGGTCAACGACACCCGTCTCGATCGCCGCCTCCAACGCCGGCAGCACGCACCAGACCGCCGACATCCCGGGGTCGTCCACCCGATACGTGATGTCGGGCATCAGCACCGCGTAACCGTTGCTCGTGTAGACCGACTTGTTGAACCCGCTGGCGCTGGGCGTCGTGTAGCGGTTCAGCGTCTGGGACATCCTCTCATATATATACACGATGGTTGGATAACTCTCCCCTTCCTCGTAGTCCGCCGGCAGGTGGAGAGCCGCCTGAAGCCGATCGCCATGCTCGCTCTCGTAGTCCAGCAGCATGGAGCCCGCGGTCCAAGCGAACTCCGACTGCTGAGGGTTGGCGTCGGTTATCTGCCGCGGCCGCCGGAACGACGCGTCGGTCACGTGGTAGTTCGGATAGTCCTCGTAGGTGTCCCGCGTGAACAGGTAGATGTCGGCGTCCTCCGCCTTGATCAACGACCCGTAGCCGGCGTCGTCCCACATCAATATCTCGACGCCCGGCCTGCCCCGGTTGATCCGCCCCAGCCCCGCCCTCTTCGTCCACTCGCCGTAGGGGGCCAGGTAGACCGGCTCCGACAGGTCGATACCCTCCTCGTCCGGGTCGAGCCTGAATCGCCGACGATAGCGGATGCCGTCGGCCTTGCCGTTCACCGTCAGGTTGACCCCGCGATCGCCGTGCACGGCGACCTTCCAGATGTCCCAGTTGTCGTACAGCAAGACGAACCGGCTGTCGCTGGTCCAGCCGATGGGGTAGATAGGCGGATCGACGACGTTGTGATCGTCCTCGCTGTTGATGAAAGAGGTGGGGACATTCTGGGTGATGTTGAAGCGGCGCCCGCCGGCCATCTCGTAGGTATGGTACTGGCCGTCCTGGTAGTAGAGCATGTGACTGCCGTCCGGTGAGAGCCCGAGGTTCCAGCGGCTACCCTCCAGCGCCAGCCGCCGCTCGCCCGTCCGCATGTCGATGGCGTAGACATCGCGGTAGCGCCGTCCGTCCAGGTTGCCCATCAGCTCGTAGTCTTCGACGTCGTAGCCGACGGCCCAGCGTCCCTTGGTCGAGGCCGTCACCTGGGGGACATCGTCGTCGGCCAGGCGGACGAAGCGGCCGTCCTCGACGTGGTAGATCGACAGGTAGCTGAAGTTCTTGTCCCGCCCCTCCTGGACCTGCTGCATCGACTGCAGCCTGTCGTCCTGCCAGTGCCAGATCACCAGGTCCGCCTTCTCGAGCTCGTCCTCGTCTTCACCGCGCCGCGCCGGCCGCTCCTCCTCTTCCTCGCCCTCCTCTTCCTCGCCTTCCTCTTCCGGCGCCGCCGCCTCTTCCTCCTCCTCCTCGGCATCCTCTTTCATCTCCGCCTCGTGGATACCGAACAGGATGGCGTCCAACGGTTCCGTCCACTCGGGAGTGCGGTTCGGCGATACCGTCATGCCCTCAGGGAAACCGGCATCCTCCTGCGGGTCGTAGACGATCTTCGTCGGCCCGCGGCCACCGAAGTCTTTGAACGCGATGACGCTGTACAGCGGCTCCTCGTAGTCCTCGTCCTCGACGCCCTTGAGCAGCGCCAGTCCATCGCCCTCGTCGCTCCAGTTTAGGCTCCGGTACGCCGCCTCGTCGCTCTCCAGTACGCGCACCACCCCGCTCTCCATGTCGCGCAGCTGAACGCCGTTGCCGGCCTTACCCTCCGTGTCGATCAGCCAGGCGAGCCAGCGGCCCGACTCGTCGAACGCGAACTCCGACACGTTGCCGATGCTCAGCTGCACCCCGCCCTCCAGATCGTGGAGTAGCAGGTCGGAGCCACGGGCTTTCTCGTCCTCACCACCTCCGCCCTCACCCTCGGGCGCGTAGCGGTGCAGGGCGATCCAGCCACCAGCTTCGCCGGCGAACCGAAAGGCGCGGATATCCTCGAACTCCGTCAGCTCACCCGTCGCCAGCTCCACCAGGCCGACCTTGTTGCGCCTCGGCTTCCTCTGCTTCTCTAGCCGCTTGCCTGTCTCGCGATCGGGATAGACCGTGAAGGCGAGCCAGTGCGAGTCCTCCGAAAAAACCACCGAACCGCCGTAGCGCGGCGCCTCGCCCACCGGGAACCTGTGCTCCGTATCGTCAACCGTACTCCGCAAGATGACCTCGCTGTCGCCCTCGTTGGGGCCCAGCACGTAGGCGAACCAGCGCCCGTCCTTCGTGACCGTCGCCGAGCCGATCCGCTTCCACTCGAGAATGTCAGGCAGCTCGATCGGCCGCTCGGCCGCGATCGCCGCTTCCTGCGCGACCGCCGCTTCCTGCGCGACCGCTGCTCCCCGCGGCACGGCGAGCGCGCACAGAACCAGAACCGAAACGATCAGCCGCAGCGGGCCGAAAGAATGACGTCTTACCATCGGAGCACCTCCGTGCTGGCTTCCTGAGATGGAGCGCTTGACTGATACTCGCGCCGTCTGTAGTGGACTTCCCAGCCGCAAGATGGGAACTCGCATCGCGCCCGGCAATCGGCTGCCCTGCGGGCCCGGCCGCCGCGGCTGGCAGCGGCTGAAATGGCAAGCTGTGGGGCGATATGCTCCAATATTGATATTCGTTATTCCTTGCGTTCCCGCCTCGTTTCCCGCATCCTCATGCTGTTCGTCCTCAGCGAGGTCAAGCCCGACAACCCGGCGCGGTTGGCTGCTTCACGCATCGGTGACGGGCTGTGCCGTGCCAAGGCGGTAGGTGAGAAAGGTGAGACCTCATGGAATCAGGAGGCGCACACCCGGCGAATCGAGGCGGTCGAGGAATAGAGCTCTGCTGCCTGGAACGCGTTGGTGTGCAAGAGGTTTTCGCCACGGCTCTCCCGACCGCGTCCGAAGAATTCCCGTCTCTGCTGGGCCGCTTGCTGGGAGTGTTACGTGAGCTGGAGGCCGAGATCCTCGAGATGCGGATCTTCAGCGCGGCCGGTACCGACCGGGGCAGCGGCGAGGCGTTGCGTGAGCGATTCGGCCGTGTCGATTGGCCGGTCACGTACGTCTACGGGGATCGTCGCGAGGGCGGTGAGATTGCGGGAGTACAGGTCCATGCGGTCTCCGGAGTGTCGGTGGTCCCGCTCCGTCTCGGCAGCAGCATCGTGGGCCGCATGTTCGAGGACGAGTACGCGAGGTACTGCGTATTGGGCGATCTGCATGCCGATGACCGGTCCAGGTCGCGCGAGGCGCAAGCACGCGAGACGTTCGAGGCGCTGGAAAAGGGGCTCGCACTCGCCGGGATGGACCTGACCTGTGTCGTCCGAACATGGTTCTTTATCAAGGACATCCTGGAGTGGTATTCCGACTTCAACGCGGTGAGGACCGAGACCTACGCCGCGAGTGGCATGTTCGATAGATACGTTCCGGCGAGCACCGGAATCGGTGGTGGGAATCCCGGCGATCTAGCGGTCGTCGCCACCGCCCTGGCGATGCAGGCGAAGGGCGATGACATCGCTGTCAGCGAGGTAGCGTCGCCTCTGCAGTGCCCTGCCCGGGACTATGGCAGCTCTTTTTCCCGGGCCGCTGAAATATCGAGCCCGGAACATCGATCGGTCTTGGTCTCAGGGACGGCGAGCATCGACCCCGACGGGAGCACCCTGCACGTCGGTGATGTGCAGGCGCAAATCGCACGCACCCTGGAGGTGGTCGACGCCATCCTCCAATCACGTGGTATGGGCTTCGCCGATGTCACACGGGGAAACGCGTATTTCAAGCACCCGGGCGACTTCGAGCTGTTGAACGCTCATTGCAGCCGTTACGGACTGCCTACCGAGCGAATCGTAGTCTCGCACGCCGACATCTGCCGCGCTGACCTGCTGTTCGAGATCGAACTCGATGCGGCGAAGTCGGAGCGGAGCAGAGGGCGCGGTTCCGAATCGCGCCACGCGAAGGATGCTGCACCTGTGGAGAGTGTACGATGACAAAAGCGTCTTCTAAGAGACAGAAGCGCCGCGATAACGCGCAGCCAACGGGACAACCAGAGGGCAACCACTCGGCCAGCGAGGATCCACCGGCCGCCAGCGGCACGCGCCGCGGTTGGTTGCCTCTACTGGTCATCGGCGCCCTCGCTCTCCTGGCCCTCGGAGTGCTGTATCGCGCCGCCCTGCCCCCGCTTCTACAGCGCGGCACGGGTGAGCTGTCGATCGTCTATCCTTTCGATGGCTCTCTATTTCCGCCGGAGATCATCGCGCCCACCGTCTGGTGGGACGATAGTAACTCTCGGGCCAATAGGTGGCGTGTCAGCGTCGACTTCCAAGACGACACCGATCCCTTAAACGTCGAGGTGGACACGACGGCCTGGACACCGGACAGGTTCACCTGGGAAGTGATGAAGCAGCGTTCCATCGACAAACCGGCAACCATCACGGTTACGAGCCTGCGGACCGTTCCCGGCATACGCGTGACCCTATCCAGCGACAGCGTTAAGATCTCGACTTCGACCGATTCCGTCGGCGCGCCTATCTTCTACCGAGACGTGCCCCTACCGTTCAGCTTCGCCCTCAGAAACGTGCCGATGATCAGGTGGCGCCTGGGCGACATCTCATCGTACGAGCCGCCACCCACGGTGCTGACCAATCTGCCGGTCTGTGGTAACTGCCACTCCTTCTCGTCGGACGGGAAATACCTGGGGATGGACGTTGATGTCGGCAACGACAAGGGCGCATACGTCCTCACACCGTTCGAGCAAGAGACCGTCTTCTCCAGAGACAAGCTCATCAGCTGGACCGACTACGTCCCGGGCATGGAGATCCCCACCTTCGGCATGCTGGCCAGGGTATCTCCCGACGGCAGATACGTGGTCGCCGGTGTGAAGGACAGAGTCGTCTTCCTGCCCAGAGAGGACATCCTGTTCTCACAGATCTTCTTCCCCGTCATGGGCATTCTCGCCTACTACGACCGCGCGACGGGTGAGATCGCGGCGCTACCCGGCGCCGACCAGGATGCCTATGTCCAGGCCAACGCAGGCTGGAGCCCGGACGGTGAGTACGTGTACTTCGCGCGGAACGATGCCGCCCAATTGGAGACCGAGAACCCCGTCTACGACATACTCCTGAGCGTCGAAGAGAGCGCCGAGGTGCTGGGCGGCGAAGAGTACCTGTGGAAGGCGCAGGAGGGTGGCAAGCGATTCCGCTTCAACCTGTATCGCCTCCCGTTCAATGACGGGCGCGGCGGCACACCCGAGCCGATCGAGGGTGCCTCGCACAACGGCATGAGCAACTATTTTCCCAAGGTCTCACCCGACGGTAAGTGGCTGGTCTTCACCCAGGCGCACAGCTTCATGCTTCTCCAGCCGGACAGCAAGCTCTACATCGTTCCCGCCGAAGGCGGCGAACCGAGGTTGCTGAACGCCAACACCAACCGCATGAACTCGTGGCACAGTTGGTCGCCGAACAGCAAGTGGCTGGTATTCTCCACAAAAGTGTTCGGCCCGTACACTCAGCTCTTCCTGACGCACATCGACGAGAACGGCAACGACAGCCGCCCGGTCTGGCTTCGCAACTTCACAGCTGCGGACAGAGCTGTGAACATCCCCGAATTCGTCAACATGTCGCCCGCCTCCGATCGAGTCATAGAAGAGAGGTTCATCGACGATTACAACTACTATCGAAGCGGCCGAATCTACGAGCAGTTCCGCCTCTACGACCGAGCGGAAGAGGAGTTCTCGAAATCAGTGCGATTGAACCCTCAGAACACGGGCGCGCTCTACTCGTTGGGCAGCATCTACGCTGAGCGAGGCGAGTACGAGGAGGCGGAAGGGACCTTCCGGGCCCTGCTCGAGATCGATCCCAACTCGCCGATCGTGCACAAGGATCTCGGCAACCTGTACGTCCAGATGCAGGAGTACGACAAGGCGGAGGCCGAGTTCCGCACGGCGCTAAGCCTCGATCCGCGTAACGTCGAAGCTCGCTACAACCTGGGTACGGTCCATCTGATCCGGTCGGAACTGAATGAAGCGGAGAGAGAGCTGCGGATGCTGCTCGACCTCGATGTCGACAGCGCCACCGCGTTGGGCGTGCACGGGAAGCTGGCGGCGATATACATGCAGCGGAACGATTACCGCCGAGCGATAGGCCATTTCGAGGGCGTACTGGCACTCGACCCCGAGAACATGGATGCCCGCTTCAACCTCGGAGTGAGTTATCGTGCGGTCGACGATTTGGCGAGTGCACGAGAGATGTTCGAGACGTTCGTGGAACGCGACGCGAACGACGCAGAGGCGCACAATCACCTGGGTGAGGTCTGCGCCTTGATGGAGGATTATCCTGAAGCGCTGGTCGCGTTTCGCAGGGTCGTGGAGCTCGAGCCGATGAACCTCGCCGGCCTGATGAATCTCGGGCGCGTCTGCTATCTGACCAGGGATTTCGAGTGCGCGGAGAGCACGCTGCTGAGGGCGGCATCTCTGGATCCGAACAATCGCTACGTTCACGTGAATCTGGGCCGAGTCTATTATGAGTGGGCGCAATACGACAAAGCGGTCACGGTGTTCCAGCACGTCGTGGACATGAGCGCGAACGACGCCACGGCATGGTTCATGCTCGGCGAGGCTCTCATCAGAGAAGGCCGGTCGATTCCAGAGGCGATAACGGCCTTCGAGAACGGGCTGGCACAAGCCCCGGGCTACATCGAGGGTCACATCACCCTAGGCGACCTGTACTCCAGAAACGGTGATCTCGAGCCTGCAATTCGCGAGTTCGAGTCGGCGTTGCGACTGAATCCCGGGGACGCCAGGTTGGAGAGTCAGCTGCAAGGCAGAATCGACGACCTGAGGAGGCGCATCCAGGGCCAGGGCGACTGACCCGGGCCCACTGATAGACGACGATCCGGCCGGCGCAGCGAGGGCCGGCAGACAGCTAGACGGCGACGATGGATAGACTGGACAATACGCGGGTCCGAAGGCGAGGTGCCGAGCATCTGACCTGCGTTCGATGTGATGGTGTTGAGATCGGCGGTGGCAACTTCATCGTCATCGCAGGGCCCTGTGCCGTGGAGAGCAGCGAACAGGCCCTGGCGGCGGCGCGCGCGGTCGAGAAGGCGGGGGCCAAGATCTACCGCGGTTCCTTGTTCAAGCCCAGGACATCACCGTATTCCTTCCAGGGCTACGGGCCTGAGGGCATCGAGATCCTGAGATCGATCAGACAGGATACGAGCCTGCTCGTGGAGACGGAGGTCTTGTCCGCCGCCCACCTGGAGCTTCTGGCCGATCACGTCGACATGCTGCGAATCGGGTCTCGCAGCATGAGGAACTTCGAGCTGCTCAAGGAGGTGGGTAAGACAGACAAGCCGGTGATCCTGAAACGGAGCATGAGCGCGACCCTGGAAGAGTTGCTACTAGCGGCCGAGTACATACTCGCCGGCGGCAACGAGCGGGTGGTGTTGTGCGAGCGGGGCATTCGGACATTCGAGACCTACACACGGAACACGTTGGATATCCTGGCGATACCCGCCCTGCACGAGCTGACCCATCTTCCTGTCATAGTGGATCCATCCCATAGCTCGGGCCACAGCGGCTTCGTCGGCTCGGCCAGTAAAGCCGCCCTCGCCGCCGGCGCCGATGGGCTGATCGTCGAGGTGCACCCGAATCCCGCCGACGCCCTCTCCGATGGATTCCAATCCCTCGATTTCCCGGCGTTCGAGCAACTCATGACCGAGTTGCGGGCAATCGCTGCGGTCGTGAGCAAGGTCATCTGAGCGCTCGGCGAGCCGGGCCCGGCGAAGACCGCCCACGACCATCTACCAGGCGAACGTGTAGGTATACTTGAGCAGCAACGTCCGGTTGTCGGTGATCGGCAGCGCCGGATCCGTGCGATCACGGTTGAAGTTGACCCCCTCGTTGTAGACCAACCAGAGGTCGTTCCCCTCGGCGAAGTTGTAGCGTATGCGAACGTTCGCCGCCCCCTGGTCACCGACGTTGCTGTACTGGATGAAGGCGTTCATCGAGAGCCTCGTGTCGAGCGCCGTACCCACCCTGAGGCGCACGAGGTGCGAGTCGAAGCCCTGCTCGCGATCGGGGAAGCGGACGACGTCCAGCGTGTAGACCATGCTCAGCTCCAGATGCGGCGACACGTACCAGACGGGTGCCAACCACACGTTTGCCAACCAGCCGTCGTAGAACTTCTGCACGCCACCACCCACGGAGGTCCGGAACGACCGGCCCGGCGGCAGGCTGTAGTCGAACTCGAAGCGCGGAAACCAGTAGCTGCCGCGCGGCACGTGCGTGCCGCGCGGAAACCGCAGCTGCTCGCGCAGGTCCTCGTAGTACAGCTCGAGATCGAGCCCGATCCGCGAGCCGGACCTCCAGAGCAGATCGACATCGTGCTCGACGAAGAACGACTCGACGCTGCCGTCCGGGTTGCGCAGGGCGAGCGAGCCGAACAGCTGGAAGGGGTCGATCCGCCGCAGCGGGCCAGCCTCCGGATAGTGGAAATAGGCGAGCGAGTAGTCGAAGTCGCTGAAGTTCTCCCGGGTCACGAACCCCATCTCGGGGCGGTAGTCAGGGCCGAACCTGCGTGCGCTGAAGAAGTAGGAGAATCCACGTTCCCGCGCCCGGTTGACGTAGACCCGTAGCGCGCTCGCCTCGGCGAAGCGGAAGCCGTGCTCGTCGATGACGTCGTCATCGAACGTCTGGGCCCAGCGGATCGCCAGATAGTCATCGCCGCCGACCCGGAACGTGCCGTCGAGGCCGTACGCCACGTTGTAGGAACCGTCATCACCGAAGCGGGTGGTCAGCATCGCACCGGCGGTCGAGTACTGGTTGAACATCCTCCGACGGACCCGGGCGACGCTGAAGTTCTCCGCCGGTAGGTAGCTGCTGCGCTTCGTCTGCATGCTCAGGATACCGAGGTCCCACTCACCCGCGCGTCCTACCAGCCGGCCGCCGGCGATGATCGGGATGGCTTCTCCCGCATAGAGCCCGATCTGTCTGCTGTAGAACAGGCGCGTCGCCCCCCCGGTGAAGAAGTCGAAGACCCCGGAACGCTCCTGGAAGAAGCGACGCTTCTCGGGATAGAACAGATTGAAGCGGGTGAGGTTGACCTGGTAGTCGTCGGCCTCGACCTGGGCGAAGTCGGTGTTGACCGTGAAGTCCAGCGTGAGGTTACTGGTGACGTTGTACCTCAGGTCGCCGCCGAGCTGGAACTCGCCTTCGCTGTCGAGGTCGTACCCGTTCTCGAGCTCGTTGAGCTCCGAGTTCTGCCCGACACCGCTCAGGATGTATGGCGTCAGGTAGACCGGCCGGTGGGTGGTGACGCCTTCGAGGACCGCGTCCTGGGCGAGCGAAGGTCTGCGGAAGTCGAACTCGGGCGCGATTTCCGGGAAGACCTGTCGTTCGTTCTTGCGCGGGATGTAGCGGTAGGTCGAGATACCCATCTCGACCCGGCCGCCCACAGCCTGGAAGCCGAGGCTCGAGAATGGAATACGCAGCTCGGCGAACCAACCCTCCGAGGTCTGCACGGCCGCGACATCCCAGTGCGTGTCCCAGCTGCCGTTCCACGCACCCTGGCCGTCACCGCTGATCGATACGTCGCCGCGGATCCCGGCCGGCGTCGTCCAGAACCAGAGCCCGATATCGTTATCGTTGAACGGGTCGACCACTATACCGAAGCAGTCGTCGCCGCTCAGACGGTCGCGGTACATCGAATTGACCTGTATCCCGGCTGGATCGGAGTCGTAGAACCGACCGGCGACGTAGAGGTAGCCCTCGTCGTAGGCCACCCGGATCTCCGTCCGCTCGCTCAGCTCGCCTCCCGCCGTCGGCGTGTACATGGTCAGCGGGAACGGCTCGACGGCCTGCCACGCCGGCTCGTCGCTCACCCCATCCAGGACCACCGGCCCCACGAGCCGCGGCAGATTGAGATACGCCTCCTCCCGCCGCGACTCGTCACCCTGAGTCTGTGCGAGAAGCCCCGACGCTCCCTGCGACAGCGATGCGGCGCCGCTCAACCCTACAACGAGGGCCACGACGCCGGCGACTTTGCTAGCGCCCATGTCCATCATCCTGCTTCTGGTCGTGCCGACGCGACGGGTTCGTCTCATCGAGCGCCCACACCGCCATCGCCCGCACCGAAGGCTCCGGATCGCGCAGCGCATCCAGCAACCCGTCCACCGCCCGCTCGTCATCCAGACGCCCCAACCACTCCGCCGCCGAGCGTCGCAGCCGCGGATCATCGTCGCTCAGCGCCGCGAGCAAGGCGTTCAGTTCCCCTTCTAGAGCACCGGCCTCCGTCGAGCCGAGTCGGCCCGTCCAGACCTCGTCGTTCCGCCACGACCCGCGGCCCCAGACGGCGAAGATCGCCGTTCGCTCCACTTCCGCTTCTCTGCTCCCTATCTCGCCCAGCGCCCAGATCACCGGCTCCCGCAGCCGAGCCTCCCGCCGATATGCCTCGCTCAGCGGCTCCACCGCCGCCGGATGCTCGATCTCACCCAACGATAGGACGGCCATCTCCCGCACCAGCGGATCAGCGTCCGCCAGGCACTCGATCAACGGCGGGATCGCCATGTTGTCCTTGATCTCACCCAGGGCCCAGGCGGCCACCAGACGCACGTCGGCGTTTCCGTCCTCCAACGCACCGATCAATGCCCTCACGCCCCGGGTGTCCTCCAGTTCGCCCAACGCCCAAGCCGCGTAGCGCCTCACCAAAGGGTCATCGTCCTGAAGCTCGCTAACCCGCCGCGCAACCGCGTCGTCTGCTTGGAGCGCCCCCCGCACCTCGGCAGTCAACTTCGGCAGGACATCCGGGAGCGCCGTGGCGAGCGCGCCCCCCAGCGCGGCGAAGAAGATCAAGCGAGCGACACCTGTTGAAAAGATATTTTCATATAGTGACATGCTGATCCCACCTCTCCTTTCTGGTCCTACGTCGCTGGTCTGACAGCTAGTGACGTGATGGGTTGATCTCGTCGAGCGCCCAGACGGCCATCGCGCGGACGGCGGGCCGCGAATCGCGCAAGGTATCGAGGAGCGGGTCGACGGCGCGCTCGTCGCCGCGAATCCCCAGCCACTCGGCGGCGGAGCGGCGCATTCTGGGATCGTCGTGACGGAGCGCCGCGGTCAAGGCGTCCAGGTCAGCGGCCAAGGGGCGGGCCTCGCTGGATCCGAGCCGGCCGGTCCAGACCTCATCGTTCCCCCAGGAGTCGCGTCCCCAGCTGGCGAAAGCGGCGTTGCGGGCCCGGTTGGCATCTCTGGTGTCGATCTCTCCCAGCGCCCAGATCACCGGTTCTCTCAGCCGCTCGTCGCGGCGGAGCGCCTCGGTCAACGGCCGGACGGCTGCCGGGTCCTCGATCTCGCCGAGAGCGAGGGCGGCCATCTCGCGCACGAGAGGCTCGTCGTCGTCGAGCAGTTCGATCAGCGGGTAGACAGCCATGTCGTCTTTGATCTCGCCTAACCCCCAAGCGGCGACGAGGCGCACGTCGGCATCTCTGTCATCGAGGCTTTGGATGAGGGGCATGACGCCTCTGTCGTTCTCGAGCTCGCCGAGTGCCCAGGCAGCGTATCGTCTTACCCGGGGATCATCGTCCTCGAGCTGGCTGA
>JASFTY010000055.1:0-12679 GCA_050050535.1 Gemmatimonadales bacterium
CCTTGCTGCCGCTCTTCGGCTTGGCATCGGACCCGAAGTTGTGCTGCAGCGGGCCGAAGCTGTTCTGGATCGCTCCGAAGTGCCTTTGCAGGGGGCCGAAGTGTCGCTCCTCCGCAGCCTCTTCGCTGGGCGGCACCGTGGGGATCACCAGCCGTCCGCCAGACAGACGCGCGCAGTTGGTGAGCACGACCTTCCTCGCGTTGGGTGTGTAGACGATCCTCTCCTCACAAGCGACCGCCGCTGTGGTCGGCGCCTGCTGACCAGTCACTTCCACACCCTGCACCAGGACGCACCCCTGAGGTTGGCTGCCGCCGCGGATCATACCATTGGGCTCTTTGCGGAGAACGCAGTCGCGCGGCACCTGCGAGTCCTGCCCGCTCTGCTGGGCTGCGGCGACGTCTGCCGTCCCGACGATCAGCGAGCCGGCCATCACGAATGCGGCTACCGTTCGACATATCATGTTTGAAAGCTAGGACGGTCGGCGGCTGACTACAAGCGAGCCGCCCCTCTCCCGGCCTCGGCCGCGTCGACAGGCGTCTATTGGGGCTGTGCCTGGACGGCGGCGACGAGCGAATCGACGTCCGGTAGGGGGCCGCGGTAACCCAGGTAGCGGGCGATGCGGGCGAGCGGCGGCCAGTCGTAGGGATCGATGGTGTAGGCGACCCGAAGGTTCCCCTCACCGCCGCCCCGCACACCTATCATGCGCTGCATCAAAGCCTGGCCCTTGAGCGCGCCCACGTCATCCCGGTGATCGTAGAATAGATCGTCGTAGGTGAGCGCCGCTTCGCTGAGGCGGCCGTCCCACGCATGACGATCTGCCAGAACCCGCAGGCGCTCGCGCTCCGTCAATCTCTCGCTGAACCGCCAGGCGGCTTCCAGCGCGTTTCGCGCCTCTTGCCGCTGGCCGTTGAGCGCGTACGCCTCGGCCAGGGTCCGATAGGCGAGCGCGAAGGTCGAGTCGCGAGCGACGGCCCGCCGTCCTGCGTTGATCGCCTCCGAGTAGCGGCCGGCGAACAAGTGGAGGCGCGCCTCCGCGAACGCGTCGAGCGCCGACGCCGAAGTGGAGAGCGCCAGCCTGGGAGGCACGCTCGCCTGGATCTCGTCACCGGGCTCACCGAGACGGCGCCGAACAGTGCGCGTAAGACCCGCCAGCGTCTCCAGTGTGCTCGACTCCTCCGACACCTCGGCAGCGACGCCGTAGAGCGTGTCGCCCGCCGGGTTGAACACCTGGAGACTCACGCTGTCCACGTACTCGTAACGCGTGACCCGGCTACCGAGGACCGCGGTGAAGCCCGCCGCGCCGGCGAGGCTCAACGCGTCCGCCAGTGGCAGAGCCTCCGACCGCGAGCCCGTAGTCTCGCGCAGCGCGACCAGCGCGCGTTCGCGGGGGACGACGTTGAAGTAGCGTGCCTGGATCAGGTCGGCTTCGAGCACCAAGCCGAGCGTCGCTGCCGTGGCACCGTCGGCGGTCGCCGGCGCGCCACCTCCCCCGGGACCGACGATCTCGACGTCGGCCAAGAGCAGCCAGTGACCAGACTCATCGAGCAGCGGACCCGAGAACATCTCGGCGATCCTCGAGACGCCGGTCTCGACGAAGGCCGGTGTCCGTATCGTAACCCTGGGCAAGGTCACCCTCGGAAGTGAGGGCGCCTGCACCTCGGGCAGCTGTGAAGGCAGCTCGTCGGTGAGGCCACCGATCATCCCGACAAGCCCGGGCCCGAAGACGACGGCAAGCCCGGCCAACACAACGACGACCGGCACGTACCGAAAGCGACGCAGCAGCGGACCGAGCCGCCGCCGCCGCCGCTTCACCCTCGCCGGCGTGACGTCGACCAGCGGCACATCGGCGGCAGGCCCGGCGAAGTCGACAGCCGCTCCGAGCTCCTCGACCGGAGGCTCGATCTCCACCGCCGCCGCCCGCGCAGGTTGCGCGGCGGACGGTGGCTCCGCAGGCTCCTCCTCCCACGGTGCGCCAGCCGCCGCGTCATCCCAGGACGCCGACTCGGGCTCGAGCGGTGCCTCCAACACCGCCTGCGCCGCCTCCCGCTCGGCCCGCTTCGCCTCCCGCTCGGCCCGCTTCGACTCTTGCTCCGCCCGCTTCGACTCTGGCTCCGCCCGTTTCTTCGCCTGCTTCTCGGCCTGCTTCGCCTCCTGCTTCGCCTGCTTCTCCGCCTGCTTCGCCTCCTGCTTCGCCTGCTTCTCCGCCTGCTTCGCCTGCTTCTCGGCCTGCTTCGCCTCCTTCTGCGCCTGCCGCTCAGCCGCCCTCTGCGCTCTCTGCTCGCCCTTCAGCTGCGCCCGCTGGGCTCGGGTCTCGGCAGCCCGCTGCCGCCTCGCCTTGACGCGGGCACCCATCGCGGTCAGGGACGCCCCCGTTTTCAACCCGACGGCTCGGAGGACGCGGCCGGCCAGCTGCAGGCCGAGCACGAGGGCGGCGGCCGCCGCCTGGAGCGCCGCGATGCCGAGCTCGGCGGCCTTGGCACGCAACGGTGCCAGCTCGTCCCACCACTTGCGAAGCGTTGGCCCCCACGGCTTGCGCACCGAGGTGACCTGGTGGCGCACGAATCCGTACTCGGTGTCGCCGAACTCCCTGGCTGCATCGCGAGCTTGCTCGAGCGACTCGTCGTCCTCGACGCCGCGGCGCCGCGGTGTGGGCGTGGGCGGCGGCTTCGGTTTGGGCGGCGCGACCTCGTCCACCGAGTCTTTAGCGGCGACACCGATATCGGGTGGCCGCTGCGCGGGCGGCGGCGTAACGCTCGGCGCCGGCGTGATGTCGATCTCGAAATCGTCGGTGGCAGTGATATCGACGATCTCGTCCCATTCCTCCTTCGGGGGCCCCGACTCGTCGGCTTCGACGGACGTCTCCTCCGGCATGGGAGGTGGAGAGCCGGCCTCGAATCCGGCTATTGCACCGACTTCCGGTGTCGGCGCCGGCGGCTCGGGAGTCACCGGCGGAGTGGGGGGCGCGCGGGTCTCGGGCGGCGGCGGCGGCTCGACCTCGAGGTCAGGGACAGGCCGTTCCGGTTCGACGGCCTTCGGCGCTTCTGCCGGCTCGGCGTCCAGGGCGGGCCTGGCCGCTGCAGGCGGTTCGGGTGGTGGGCTGACACGGCCCCCAGCGATGTCGCGCAGCAGCTTGTGCTTGGCGATCACTTCCTTGACCGGGTCGGCCGGCTGCGCGATCCCCGAGTCCTCGAGCCGTTTCTCGTAGGCGGCATAGGCGCGGGCGGCCTCGTCCTGCTGGCCGGAATCAGCCAGCGCACCCAGCAAGCCGGCGACGGCTTCGGCACGCATCGGCGCGCGGGCCACCAGCGCGGCCCACCAGTCGGCGGCCAGCTCCCACTTGCGCCGACGCTCCGCATCCCGCGCGGCGGAGAGCATGGCGTGGTTCCAGGCCCGCTTCAGGCGGCCACGCTCCTTCTGCGCCCACTCATCGAAGGCCGGCGCCCCGGACTCGAAACCCTCTAAGAACTCGCCGACATAGAGCTCCTCGACGTAGCCCGGATCACCACCGTCGATGGCGGCATCGACTTCCCGAGTGTCGAGAGTCACACCGCCGAACACCTCGATCGTTTCCCCGGACAGGCGGATGTTGATGCCGGGCACATTCTCCCTCAGCCAGGCGACCGCCCGGGTCAGACCCTCCGCCTCCTTCTCGTGCTCTCGACCACGCCCCAGCAGGTCGGTGACCTCCGAGGGGTGCATGGGCCGCGCCTCGTGGAACAGGTAGACGAGCAGAGCGAGGTGCTTCGGCCCCAGCTTCGACGTCTCATCGATCCCCTGACGCACCAGCCGGACGCCCCCGAGCGTGAAGAGCTCAGGCGTCTTTCCGCCGCCGGCGCGCGCGGCCTGGCCGCGACGGCGTTCAGCCGGTTCGCGCTTGGGGTTCGTCATGGCTGCGCTCGTGCACCCTACTATCTGCGGGGGAAGTCGGCAAACCCAGGCGTGCGGCCCCGGTGGGGGCTGGGAAGTCCCCTAAGTATAAGCAAACGCGTCCCTTCGCGCTATCGGTGGGCCCCTGTGGTACGGGTCCGATTCCGCTCATCGCTTCCAGGCGCACCTCCACCAGCATCAACCGCCCGGGCTTCCCACCGCCCTCTTGGAGGATCGCCTAAAGAGTCTTACCATAAGTCGCTGCACCGGTTCCGCTTAGGTCGGAGGCCGCGCTGGCCCGGCTGTAGCACGGTCCCTTCGCCGCGGCCGACCGCCGCGTGAACGGCCGAGTCCCCTAAGCCCGTTGACAGACAAATATACCTATCGAGCGAACATGCAAACGCTGACGCACGAACGATTCAACAACGGTCTCGCCTACGAGGACTATCGCAAGCTCGTTCAGAAGCACCAGCGCCTCTGGGACGGCGTCTATGATCACCTCGAGCTGCCGGAGGACGCCGTGCTGCGGGCGAAGGAGCTGCCCGGCCGGCGGCTCGTCGCCGTGCTCGCGGAGGACTGGTGCGGGGATGCGGCTTCGCTCGTCCCGATACTCGCCAAGCTCGCCGCCGCTGCGCCCGAGAAGATCGAGCTGCGCGTTTTCCAGCGCGACGAGAACCTGGACATCATGGACGGTTACCTGAGTCACGGCGGCCGGGCGATACCGGTGGCGATCGTGTTCGACGAGGAGATGCGCCAGCTGGGCTGGTGGGGTCCACGGCCGGCGGCCGCGCAGGCTCTGTTTCGGGAAAAGCTGAGAGCATATCGCGCCGGACGCCTCACGGACAAGCGGGAGGAAGTCAACAAGCCGGTGCTCCGCTGGTACCGTGAGGACCGCGGGCGTCACACGATAGACGAGTTCCTGATCGTCCTGGAGCGAGGTGGTGAGCTACGCGGGTGAGGTTGGCGGCCCCAGACTCCAGAGTCAGGGTGCGCCGGCGGTCAGTCGCTGCGCCACTTGTTCTGCGGCTTCCAGCGCCCGGAGGACGTTGCCGCCGAGGATCTTCAAGATATCCGACTCGCTGTAGCCGCGCCGCAGCAACTCTTCGGTGATGGCCGGGAACTTGGATACGTCGCCCAGCCCTTCGGGCGTGTTCGTGATGCCGTCGAAGTCCGAGCCCAATCCGGCGTGGTCGACCCCGGCGACCTCGACGATACGGTCGATGTGATCGACCACGTTAGACACCGTGCCGGGCGGGATGGGATGCTCCTCCACCCACCGCCGCATTGTCTCCTCCACCGCGTCGCCGTCTTCGCCGAACCGCGCCCGTGCTTCTCGGAAAGCGATCAGTATGTCGCGGGCCACTTCGGCGGCCTCCGGCACCAGGAAGCCGGAGTAGAAGTTCACCATGACCACGCCGCCGTTCGTGCGGATCTGCCGCAGAATGTCATCGGGCACGTTCCGCGCGTTCGCGTTTACCGCGCGGGCCCCGCTGTGTGTGGCCACGACAGGCGCCTCGCTGACCCTCAGCGCGTCGGCCATCGTTTCCGCCGACACGTGCGAGATGTCGACCAGCATGCCCAGCCGATTCATCTCGCGAACCACCTCCTCGCCGAACTCGCTCAACCCTCCGTGCCGCGGCTCGTCGGTCGCGGCGTCCGCCCAGTCGGTGGAATCGATGTGGGTGAGAGTCAGGTAGCGTGCCCCGAGCGTGTGGAACATCCTCAGGACAGCGAGTGAGTTCTCGATGGCTTGACCGCCCTCGACGCCGATGAGCGCTGCGATCTTCCCGGCACCGACGATCCGCCGCACGTCGGCCGCACTAAGCGCCAACTCGAAGTCGGCGTAGCGCGCCGCCATTCGCCGGATTAGATCGATCTGCTCGAGGGCGAGCCGGGCGGCGCCCGGCCCCTCGCGGTCCGACGGCACGTAGGCGGCGAAGAACTGAGCATCGACACCACCCTCACGAAGCCGCGGGATGTCCGTGTGCCCGTCCTCATAGCGGAGGGCCAGATCGAAGCGCTCGAAGCTCGAGCCCATGTTCGCCAGCAACCGCCACGGCAGGTCGTTGTGGCCGTCGACGAGGATGGCGCGTTGGTGCAGCTCGGCGGCTGTTGTTGTGACTCCCATGTTCCCAGGTGTTAGGCTAGCGGTGGGCGGTAGGCGGTGGGCAGCAATTCGGGACTCCCAATTACCGCCCACCGCCTACCGTCTACCGCCTACCCTCTGTGGCCTACCCCTCGATCGCCCGTCGCAACAGCTCGTCCAGCTCCTCCGGCTCGTCGAGGGCCAGGTTGTAGGTCACCCGCACGGTCGGCAAGTCGATATCGATCAGGCGCGCCAGATCGATCGGTGTGCCGATCGCCACGACATCGGCGTCCGAGTTACGAATCGTTTCGGCTAGTTCACTGACCTGTTCCTGGCCGTAGCCCATCGCCGGCAGCACCGGCCCCGTCTTCGAGTACTTCTCGAACGTCTCCACGATCGAGCCGACAGCGAACGGCCTAGGGTCAACCAGCTCCTTGGCCCCGTGCTCCTGCGCGGCCAGGCTTGCCGCACCGTACGGCAACTCGCCGTGGGTCAGGCTCGGCCCGTCCTCGACGGCGAGTACCCGCTTGCCCCTGAGGGCCTCGGGCCTGTCAACGGTCAGCGGCGAGCGGCCGATTAGAACGGGCGCCTGCGGGTTGGCCGCCGCGACGTTGCGTCGCACCTTCTCCACGTCTTCGGGGCGCGCCGAACCGACCTTGTTGATGATCACAGCATCGGCCATTCGCAGGTTCGCTTCGCCGGGATGGTAGACCAGCTCGTGTCCCGCCCGGTGCGGATCGGCGACCACGATATGCAGATTCGGCCGGAAGAAGGGCAGATCGTTGTTACCGCCGTCCCAGAGGACTACATCGCCATCGCCCTCCGCCTGGCGAAGGATCGCCTCATAGTCGACACCGGCGTAGACGATCGTCCCGCGGCTCAAATGGGGCTCGTACTCCTCGCGCTCTTCGATCGTGACGTCGTGGCGTTCGAGGTCCTCGTAGGTCTCGAAGCGCTGTACTCGCTGTTTGACGAGATCGCCGTACGGCATGGGGTGGCGAACCACGACGGGCTTGCGGCCGAACTCGCGCAACCGATCGACGGCGTAGCGTGTCGTTTGGCTCTTCCCGGAACCGGTGCGCACCGCACAGACCGAGATCACGGGCCACTTGGAATCGATGAAAGTCTGCCGCGGGCCGAGCAGCATGAGGCCGGCCCCCGCGGCGAGGCAGCGGCTGGCGATATGCATCACGTATTCGTGAGAGACGTCGGAATACGAGAAAGTGCAGAAATCGATCTCTTCACGCTTTATGATCGACTCCAGCTCATTCTCGGGCAGGATGGGCACGCCCTTCGGGTATGCGTCGCCTGCGATCTCCGCCGGGTATAGCCGGCCCTCTATGTTGGGAATCTGGGTCGCGGTGAATGCGACGACCTCGTAGTCGGGATTACCGCGGAAATGGGTGTTGAAGTCGTGGAAGTCCCGCCCCGCTGCGCCCATTATCACGATTCGCTTCCTTCGGTCGCTTTCAGTCATAACTCCTCGTTTCCGGTTGGTTTCACGCTCCGATCAACGGTTAGCGGTGAGCGGTGGGCGGTGTCGGCGTAGATATTCTACGATATCACCGCCTATCGCCTACTGCCCACCGCCCTTCAGCCACTCAACCAACTCTGCCAGATCCTTCACGACATGCAATGGCCGCAGTCCCTCGTCCAACCCCTCGCCCTGTCGATTCACCCACACACAGTCGATACCGAGCTCGCCGCAGGGTCGGACATCGTGGAACTTGCTCTGTGCGATGTGCAGCAGGCGCCCGCGGACGCCGTCAACCCGCGCCAACGCCTCTAGGAAATGCGCGTGTCCCGGCTTGTAGTTGCGGACCTGTTGCGCGGTCACCGTCCAATCGAACGCAACGCCGATTCGCTCCGCCGTCCGTTCCAGCAGGTCATCATCCACGTTCGAGAGGACGGCCAGCTTGTAGCGCCGCCTCAGCCGCTCCAGTGCGGGGCGCGTATCGGGGAAAGGGGGCCAGTCGGGCAACGACTCGGCGAGGAACCCGGCGCGCTCCGGCTGCAACGGCCAGTCCGATCGGGCAGCCACCCGGAGCGCGGTCTCAGCCAGTACTTCGCGGTAGGGGCGATAGCCATGCGCCTGGACCTGCGGCTCGAGCTCGTGGTAGGCGGCGATCACATCTGCCGGTGCGAGCTCGATGCCGTCCCGGGCCGCAGCCTCGCCGAACGCCGTCGTGATACCGGTGACCCAGTCGACCAGGGTCCCGTAGCAGTCGAAGCTCAGCGTATCCCAGTGCATCGGTCGTCCCACGCCTAGGCCCCGAACTTGGCCAGGCGTCCGGCGTGTGCGAGTGCCAGCGGCATTAGATCCTCGGAGCTGCAAAGCCCGCCCTCTCCGCGGCGGCACCACCTCTCCCCGAACCGGTCGGCTTCGTCGCGGCGGCAGGTCGGGGCGTGGAGCAGGAACGGCACCGGGTGCCAGCTGTGGCTGCGCAGGGCAGCCGGGGTCGAGTGGTCGCCGGTGACCAGGATCACGTCGGGCTGCAGCTCGACGATCTTCGGTATGTGGGTATCGATTTCCTCGATGATCTCGACCTTGCGCTGGAAGTCGCCGTCCTCGCCAGCTTTGTCCGGCTCCTTGACGTGGACGAAGGCAAAATCGTAGTCGGGCCAAACACGGGCGACGGTCTGAAACAGGTCGTCGCGGGTCGGGCCGACATCGGCGGAGTCCATTCCCACCAGCCTGGCGACGCCCCGGTACATGGGATACTGAGCCACAGCAACCGAGCGCAGCCCGAAGGTCTCCGGAAACAGCGGCCAGTCGGGCTTCTTCGCGAACCCGCGCAGCGTGATCATGTTCGCCGGTTCGCGTCCGGCCAAGCGCTCGCGCGCCTCCGCAACGAAGCGCCGGACGAGCGTCGCTGTGGCCTCCGCTTCCGGATCGCTGGCCGTCACTTCGAGCGCCGGCACGCCGGTGTGGCCCGGGTCGGTGTCGGCCAGGCCCTCGGCCAGTTCCGTGCCGCGCAGTACGAGCAGGAAGCGATGCTCGCGAACCGGCTCGACGAAGAGCTCCACGCCCGGCAGCTCGATCTGGCGAAGTATGTCACACAGCTGGGCGCACAGCTCCGTCGGGATCCGACCGGCGCGGCGGTCGGTTATCCTGCCCTCTCGATCGACGGTGCAGAAGTTGCCTCGAGCCGCCAGGTCGGTCCGCTGTAACTCGAAGTCGACGCCCAGCGCCTCCAGCACCCCGCGCCCGATCTGGTAGCGGATCGCGTCGTAACCGAAAAGCCCGATGTGGCCCGGTCCGCTGCCCGGAGCGATCCCCGGCCCCACCGGCTGATGAAGACCAACCATCCCCTCGGCCGCCAAACGATCGAGGTTCGGCGTGTCGGCCGCTTCCAGCTCGGTGGGCCCGCCCGGCTCCACTGCCAGGCCGCCCAGACCATCGAGCACAAGCAGCAGGATCTTCGTCTGCGCCAGCGTCAGCAGCTCGTGGATCAGTTTGAGGTCCGCCATCTCTCTCGCGCCCCTCTCGTTCAACGCAGCATCATCACCGCAGCGAAGAGCTCGATCCCCGACCAGAGATTGCCCAGCCGGAGGTTCTCGTTCGGGCTATGCTGGTTGTTGTCGTGGTTGACGATCGGGACAGTGACCGTAGGCACACCGAGCACATCGGTGAACCAGTAGAGTGGAACGCTGCCGCCCGATGTGGGGATCTTCACCATGGTCTGCCCCATGTGCTCTTCCACCGCGCTGACCAGCGCCTGTGCGATCGGCAGGTCCATCGGAGTCCGGTACGCCGGATAGCCGTCAGAGGTCACGACCCTGGCCAGCTTCGGATGACGGCGCCGCGTCTCGGGGTCGGGTTCTTCGCTGACTATGTGATAACCTTGCCCCTCGATGTGCGCGATCAGACGCCCTAACTGTTCACCGGGATCGACGTTCTTCACCAGGCGCAGGTCGAGGTTGGCGATCGCCCGATCGGGGACGATCGTGCGCGCTTCCTCGCCGACCCAGCCACTGCGTAGGCCCCGCACGTTCAACGACGGCAGGTTGATCAGCGCCAGACGCCGACCCCGCGACTCAGCCTCCGCTATGGCGAAGTCATGCATCCGATCCGCATCGTCGTTCGGCGCCGCCGCGATCGCCGCGCGCTCCAACTCGGTCAACTCCACGACATCGTCGTAGAACCCATCGATCAGGACTCGGCCGCTCTGCGGGTCCTTCATCGAGGCCAGCAGTTGGGCGAGCCGCATCGCCGGGTTGGGAGCCCAGTTCCCGTAATGGCCGCTGTGCAGCGGCCGCAATGGTCCGTACACAGTGATCTCGGCGCTGACGATCCCGCGGGCGCCGAACTTCATCGTCGGCAGGCCCGACGGGTCGGTCGGCCCGTCCGCCACGATCGCCAGGTCCGCCGCCAGCAGGTCGCGGTACTCACGGACGATGTTGCCGAGATTGGGTGAGCCGGCCTCCTCGTCGCCCTCGAAGATGAACTTGAGGTTCGCCGCAGGCCGCAGCAGTCCGGCGTGCAACCCGTCGAGTCCGACCAACATCGCTATGATGGGCGACTTGTCATCGGCCGCCGAGCGCGCGTAGAGCCGCCAATCCCGCTGGTAAGGGTGGCCGCGGGGTGGGAACTCGATCAGTCGGCCGCCGGCTTCCAGCGCCGCGTCGCGCAGCACGGGCTCGAACGGGTCGTGGCCTATCCAGCGGCTGGGGTCCACCGGCTGGCCGTCATAATGGGCGTAGAACAAGATCGTCCGGGTCGCTCCGGGCACGTTGAGCTCGCCGTACACGTAGGGCGGTCCGTCCGTCTCCAGGAGCCGGGCTTCGATCCCGCGCCGCGCCATCATCTCGAGCAGCGCTTCCGCGTTCCGCCGGATGGCGGGGATGTCGGAGGCGACGTTTGGAAGGGTCAGGAATTCGACCAGTTCCTCGACGATCTCCGCCTCGTGGGACGCGCGATAGCTGCGTACCGCGTGGACCGCTTCGGATTGTGCGAGCGCTTCGCCAGGCGCCAGCAGCGCCAGCGCTACCAGGCACAGGCGCGATCTGAAGAATCTCACTGTGCGACCTCCCGTTCTACGAACCTCGTACATCCGAAGCCTCTAGTGCCGACTATCCGGCGCTCGGCGCGTCCCGACCCGCCGTCCCCGGCGTCGGAAGCGGGGCAATCCGGGCCCCTACTGTGACGCGGCCGCCCGTCTTCACCCAGGCGAACACGCCGCGGCGACCCCGCAGCTCCTCCTCCAGGCCCGGACGTATTTCATTCATCAGCCCGCAGGGCTGGCACGGCCCGGTGACCCAAAGCTCCACCTGCTCACCCAGACGGAGGCGCGTGTCCGCAGGAAGAGACGTGAGATCGATGCCGCGGGTGGTGACGTTCTCTTTGATCAAAGCCGGCTCGAGCCCGAGGGCGACGAGCGTCTCCTCCTCGATCAGGAGCACCTGCCGCCGACTCCTGGACTTGGCGTGTCGGCAACCCTCCAACCCCAGATCGGCGACGAAGACCGCTGGATCGACCGGCCGCATCGGCAGGCCAGGCCCCGGGCAGACCTGCAGCGACGTGATAACTCCGGATCTAGCGCTCACGACCGCCCCTCCCATCCGCCGTCAACGTTCGTCGTCAGTGCGGCGTAAAGTAGTGGCCCGGTGGCTGGTAAGGCTAGGGACGTGACGGGGGGCGAGCGGAGATCGGGAATTCCGGAATTCGGGAACCGGCGAGGTCGGACTCGGGGGTTGGGAGTCCGAGGAATCCGTGGCATCCCAGGGATCGCTGACTCCCGTAACGGGGAAGGGCGCCCATAACGGGCGCCCTTATTGGCCGAACAACGGTGGGGGACTGCTACCGGTTAGCCGCACTCCGAGTAGCCACAGGCGGTGCACTTCATGCACCCCTCGGCGAACTGGAGTGAGAACCCACAGTCGGGACAGGTCTCGATGAACGCCTTGATGTCCCGGCCGAAGTGCTTGGTCGGGTCATCGAAAAGCGGCCCGTTGATCTTGGGCGGCTCGGCGCTCTGTGTACCACCGTTCCCCTTCGAGCCGCTCTTCGGGTCCTTGAGCGGCAGCACCTGCTGCTCTCCCTCCTTCTCCAACAGGTACTCCTCGATGGCCAAAGCGACGGCGTCCGGCATCGAGAGGATCTTCCTGGCACCGAAGCCGACCGCCCGGTCACAGGAGATGCCGCGCAGCTGCTTGCAGATCGTGCTGAGCGGTACGCCGCTGCGTAGCGCGAGCGAGATCAGTCGGCTGATCGCCTCGGCGTCGGCCATCGCCGCGCCACCGGCCTTGCCCAGCGTGGTGAACACCTCGAACGGCCGACCCTTCTCGTCTTCGTTGATGGTCACGTAGAGCGTGCCGAGCGGCGACAGCATCTTGCGCGTGACGCCGCGCAGCTTGTCCGGTCGTTCGCGCACGAACGGCTTGCCCATGAGCTCACCCTGCTTGGCGGACAGCTCACGCTTCAGCCGCTCGTTCTCCTTCGCCAGCGACTCCAGTTCGCCCCTCAGCTCGCGGTTCTCGGCCGCGAGCTCCTTACTGGCGAGCTCGGCCTCAGAGGCGACTCCAGCATCCCCTGCCACGTCTTCGCCCTTCCGCCCAACCTCTGAGACCGAGCCCATACCGTTAACGCCGTCGAATGTCTTCACTACCGCCTCAGCCGTCTTGCCCGTGGACAGCACCTGGCCTTCCCGAGAGCCGTCGCGATAGACGGTCACACCCTTGCAGCCGAGCTCGTAGGCCAGCTCGTAGATCGCACGGACGTAAGCT
>JASFTY010000056.1:0-12595 GCA_050050535.1 Gemmatimonadales bacterium
AGGCCGATTTCGACGCGTTCATCGTAGCCTGTCACTGCGATCCCAACCTCGATCTGTTGAAGGAGATGACGGAGAGGCCGGTGGTCGGGATCGGTGAGGCCTCGATGAAGATCGCCACAATGTTGGGGCACAGCTTCTCGGTCGTCACTACGCATGCCCGCTCCGTACCGGGCAAGCTGGCGCAGGCGCGCAAGTACCATCTGCAGGACATGCTGGCCTCGGTTCGGGCCCCACAGCAGGGTTCGATAGATCTGGGCGATGCGGAGCGCTTTGTCGAGCTTGCCAGGCGCGCGCTGCAAGAAGACCTGGCCGAGGTGATCGTGCTCGGCTGTGCCGGGCTCACAGGAATGGACAAGCTGGTTCAGGAGCGGCTGGGCGTGCCCGTACTCGACGGGGTCGTCTGCGCCCTGATCGTGGCGGGCGGGCTGGTCAGGTACGGGGTCTCGACCAGCAAGTGCCTGGGGTACAATCCGGACTACTGAGCCGGCCGTTACGCCTCTCGAGGCGTGAGCCGTACGAGCGGAACCGGGAGACGACACAACCATGAGAGACATCATCGCCGCCGCTGCCCAATCGGTCCGCGCCGAGTTGACGGACTTCGTGCGCGAGATCATCTCCATTCCTTCTATGAGCGGGAGAGAAGGCCCGGTTGTGGAGCGACTGAGGGCGGAGATGCACGAGCTCGGCTACGACGAAGTTCGGGTCGACGGGATGGGGAACCTCGTGGGGCGGCTGGGAAGTGGCGGGAGAGTGATCGCGATCGACGGTCACTGCGATACGGTGGACGTCGGAGACCCCGCCACCTGGGATGTGGATCCCTTCGGCGCCGAGCTGCGAGACGGTATCATCTATGGCCGCGGAGCCGCGGACCAGAAGGGTGGGCTGGCCGCAGCGATCTACGCCGGAAAGATCCTCCGAGAGATCGGCGTGCCAGATGGACTGTCCCTGCTCGTCGTCGCCTCGGTCAGCGAGGAGGAGGTTGAAGGGCTCAATTGGCAGTACATCATAGAGGAAGACGGGATCGTTCCGGCTGCAGTCCTGCTCACCGAGCCGAGCGGTCTGAGAATCAGTCTCGGGCAGCGCGGTCGAACGGAGATCAGGGTGAGGACACACGGGGTCTCCTGCCACGGCTCGGCGCCGGAGCACGGTGAGAATGCGGTCTACAAGATTGCACCGATCATTCTGGAGGTCGAGCAGCTGCACGAACGGCTGAAGAGCGACCCGATCCTGGGCGGCGGCAGTGTGACGGTAACGGACGTGAGATCGACGTCTCCCTCGCCGCTCTATGCGGTTCCCGACAGCGCCACCATCCACCTCGACCGCAGGCTCACAATTGGAGAGACCCTGGAATCAGCCATGCAAGAGGTGAGGGAGCTCCCTTCGGTGCAGGTGGCCGCTGCGGAGGTCTTCATGCCCGAGTACGAGGTCACGACCCACACCGGTCTCACATACCCCGCGAGGCCGTACTACCCGCCCTGGCTGATGAGCGAGTCCGATCCGCTGGTGCGAGCGGCGATCGAAGCGTATCGGGGTCAGTTCGAGGAGGAGGCCGGACTGTGTACCTGGGGGTTCTCGACCAATGGTGTGACCACGAGGGGCGTGTACGAGATCCCGACGATCGGCTTCGGTCCGGGTGCCGAGGAACACGCCCATACGTCCTCGGACCAGGTCGCGGTGGACGATCTGGTCAGGGCCACGGCCTTCTACGCGGCGTTGTTGCACCGGCTGAAGTAGGGCGGTATCGGCGAGTCCCGACGGGCGCGGCCGGGGTGTCCGTCGCGACACGTGACCCGGTATATTGGAGCATAGCGCTGGGCTGCAATACCTAGAATTGAGCGTCACCGGAGCGAAGGGAGCGAGCCATGCCGGTCAAAGAGCGCCTCGAATCGCAGGACGTGTTCGGATTCCTGACGCCGAAGCAGGTCGACTCGATCAGCAACGCGGCGCAGTCGGTCAGCTACGAGGCAGGTAACACCGTCTACTCGGCGGGTGAGCCGGCCGAGTTCATCTATGTGGTGCTGGAGGGAGAGGTGATGCTGCGGCTGCCGGGTAAGGGTGGTCTCAGCGTTCCGCTGGACGTGGCCACACCGGGCGCCATGTTCGGGTCGTGCATGTGCTTCGAGATCGATACGTACTCGACGACGGCGCAGTGCACGCAGGACTCGAAGCTGTTGAAGATCGAGGCCGTGGCACTCAGCAAGCTGATGGACGAGGATCCGCGGATGGGCTATGCGATGCAGCGGCGCCTGTCGGGTATCTACTTCAAGCGCTATCTGGATACGATGGGCAAGCTGCAGACGGTGGTCATGAGCCTGCCGGTCGAGGCTGGATAGGTATTGGAGCGGGCTCCTCGTCCTCCGTTTCCGCGGGCTTCAGGCGCTTCGACTCGACAAGCTCCCGGACCTCCCTGAGGTAGCGGTCGTATTCCGCGGTGTCGTCCGGACTGTAGTTGAGGTTCTTGTAGAGGCTGATCAGGCGCGTGAAGAAGCTGCGTGCCTCGTCCCGCTCGTCGATGGCGTAGTCCGCTGTAACGATCTCCTTCACCAGCTCGAAGCTTCGCGTCTGGCGCTCCAGCGGCGTCGATGTGTCGACCGGGTCGTAGGCGTCCTGCTGGAGGAAGACCATGTCGAGGAAGACCGACTTCTGCCAGGTCAGGAAGTCCTCCATGGTGATACCTTCCTCACCGGTCACCTGCATCATCTGGTAGATGTCTTCGCCGCGGTGGAGGAGCTCGTGTGCCGCCTTGACGTCATCGACCCAGGTGGGGGAGAGATTCTCGGTGTACCACTCGCTCATCTGGTCCAGGTAGCGCGACCAGGATATGAGGGGGTCGATGGCCGGGTAGTAGCGCTTGTAAGCCCGCTCGTCCGACAGCCCGAGGAACGTCTTGACGGTGGCGAGGGTGGCCTGGGTCACGGGTTCCTCGAAGTTCCCGCCGGCCGGTGACACGGTGCCGATCAGCGTGACGCTCCCCTGCTGGCCGTCGGGCCCGCAGATCACGCCGGCCCGCTCGTAGAGGCTCTTGATCGAGGAGTCCAGGTAGGCCGGGAACGCCTCTTCGCCGGGTATCTCCTCCATGCGGCCGGAGGTCTCGCGCATAGCCTGGGCCCAGCGGGAGGTAGAGTCGGCGATGCAGAGGACGTTGTAGCCCATCTGGCGATAGTACTCCCCCATGGTGATACCGGTATAGATGGAGGACTCGCGCGCCGCGACCGGCATCGAGGACGTGTTGCACACAATGATGGTGCGGTCCATGAGAGAGCCGCCGGTTCGGGGGTCCACCGTTTCCGGGTACTCGGTGATCGTCTCGACGACTTCGCCGGCCCGCTCGCCGCAGGCGATGATGATCACGATGTCCACGGAGGAGTGACGGGCGACGAGGCTCTGGAGCACCGTCTTACCGGAACCGAAGGGTCCGGGTATGCAGGCCGTGCCTCCCCGGGCCACCGGGAACAATGTGTCGATGATACGCTGGGTGGTGGTAAGCGGCTCGGTGGGGTAGACGCGCTCGGCGACACGGCGTCGGATCATAGCGTCAGGCAACGGACGCCGCACCGGCCAGCGGCGGACCATTGTGAGCGTATCCTCTTCGCCGTCGGCACGGCGGATCCGGGCCACCGGCTCGTTGATCGTGTGGTTGCCCCGGGCTATCCAGGTGACCTCGACGGGCTCCGGCTCGTTGAAGGGCACCATGATCTTGTGGGTATAGATCCCCTCGGGCGTCGTACCCAGGACCTGTCCGGCGACTACGATATCCCCTGGGTTTGCTACGGGTGTGAACTCCCACTGCTTCTCGAGGTCCACGGGATCGACCTCCTCGCCCCGCGGCAGGAGGAAGCCGTACTGCTGCGCCAGCAGGCCGAGGGGGTTCTGCAGGCCGTCGAAAACGGTTCCCAGGAGGCCGGGGGCGAGCGTCACCGAGAGCATCTCCCCTGTCAGCTCGACCTGGTCGCCGACGCGGACCCCGGAAGTGTCCTCGAAGACCTGGAGGTCCGCGACCTTGTTCTGGACCCTCAGGACCTCGCCCTTGAGACGCTGGTCGCCCAGGAGGATGAGGCCGACCTCGTTCTTCATCACCCGGGTACTGCTGACGTCGATGGTGACCAGGCTCTCCTGCACGCCGACGATGGGGGCGCGGCGCGAGCCGTCGCTGCCTGCGACGTCCGCGTCAAGCGAAGAGGTCTTGGTGGTCACTCGTCACCTCCAATATCAGTTCCTCGAAGCGCTCTCGCGCTTTATCGGCATCGTACGATAGCCAGCGGTGCACGATATCCCACTTGAAGACGAAGGCGAAGACCTGCTCGAACCCGAACGGGTGGCGGTCGGCGACCTGACTGAGCTGCTTCCACGACTGGTCCATTAGCAGGCCCTCGAGCCCCATGGCGTCGCCCTGGTCGAGCAGCGCCTGGGCCTTGGGGATCCACGGGAAGACGGCCACCAGCCCGAACTCCGGCTCCGCCCAGCGCCATTCGATCATGCGCGTGTAGCGACCGACCCCCCAGCGCCTGGAGGGTGCGCGGCGCCCGAGACGTTTGAGGCGAAGGGCCACGATCACCGTCCGCATGGTCATGCGGAAGTCGACGATGCTCCTGAGCGCCAGATTGCCGGTCGTGGCCATGAGCTCGTCGTACATCTCGGTAATCTCCTCGGTCGTCCGGGTGACCGGCTGGCGATGCCAGCTGACCAGGCCCTCGGTCCGCGTCAGCTCGGCCAGGTCGTCTTCGTGGAGGAACTCGAGACGGTCCTCCAGACGCTTGCGGCTCATGGGCAGCAGCCTGGCGCGGCGGAAGTAAGGGAGCGCCGGGAGGCTGGCGACGAGCTGGTAGTAGCGTCGCTTCACGGTTACTGACCGGCCTCCGCCAGGATCCTGCGATAGCGGGGCAGCAGGAGCGTCAGCATCATCTCGGAGAGCGCCTCGTCGGTCAAGTCGATCTCCAGCTCTTCGTCGACCAGGCGAACGCGTGCGCCACCCCGGACCTTGCTCGAGGGTATCAGCTCGATCCCGTCGCGGAGCACGTCGGCAGAGACCGCCAGAGCCGAGCGCCGCAGGAACTCCTCCAGCTCCGGCGGCGCCTCGTCCGCCAGGTGTCGCGGAACGAGGATCTTCGCGTCACGGTCCTTGATGAAATCTTCTGCGGCCCGCCCCGCCAGCACGAGGATCATGTCTCGGAGCATGGAGGTTTCTGCAGTCACGTCGGTTACGAGGCCCCGCACGTGCTCCTCGAAGGCGGCCAGCACGGCGGTGCGGAGCTCCAGCTCGGTGTCGCGTGCCGCCATCATGAGGGCTTCGATCGCCGCCTCCCGCTCGGTCGCGATAGCGGCCTTCGCATCCTTCTTCATCGCCGCGGCTTCCGCCTTGGCGTCGGACACGATCCGGGCCGCCTGCGCCCGGGCTTCGGTCAGGATCCGGGCTGCCTCCTCCAGGGCGGACTGGACTCCTTCGTCACGAATCCGGTCGATGAGCGCTTGGACACCGGAAGGCGTCACATCTGGCTCGGTCATGCGTCACCTCACGTCGTGATGGAGCCCGAGAGCACCAGAGCGAAAACGAAGACGAAAACGGCGAAGCCCTCGATCACGGCAGCCGGCGCGATGGAGATCCCGAACACCTCCGCCTTCGACTTCGCGGCGTTGATCGCCGCGGCGCAGGCGCTTCCCTGGATGAACCCACTGACGACGAGGGCCAAGCCGGTGAGCCCCCCTAACACCAGGAGGCCCGGCGCGTTGGCCACGGTGACGGGACGGTTCAGTGTCAGCGTCACCACGATGCCGTAGATGGTCTGGGATGACGGCATCGCCGACACGCCGACGAAACGGCCGTAGCCTGCCTCCGCCTCGAGCATCGCACCCGCGGCGGCGAGGCCGCCGCGGCCGACACCGATCATGGAGCCGATGGAGCCCAGCACCAAGGGGAGGAAGATCCCCAGCCACCCCGCGGTCATTATGAGCGGTTCCAAGGAATCACACTCCTTTCTTCTTGAACGGCTGGAAGAGGGAGCCCTCCTCCGGCAGTCCCCAGTTGAAGAACTCGATGACATTCAGTCGCAAACCGTGGATGAATCCGCCGGCGATGGCGAGAAGCAAGTTGAGGCTGTGCCCGATGACCAGGATGGTCACGGCGGCCAGGACCCCCACGCCCGGTATGCCCTCCCAGGCGCTGGCGGCCATGCCGTTGAACGAGATCGCCAGCGAGGCGGAGGCGAGCCCCAGCGCGAAGAGCCTGAGGTAGCTCAAGACATCGCCGAACGCGGCGGTGATTCGGGTCAACGCCGCCAGCCCCTTGCCCAGGCGAGTCAGCGGCCGGGCACCGTACCCCGCGAAGGCGAAGACCAGAAACAGACCCCCAACCGCAGCGACCGTGGCTGGCGTGCGCATCGTGTCCGCTCCGGCATGGGCGCCCAGGTAAAGCGCATAGCCGGCGAGGATGAACACCGCCCACCCGAGCGACGGTAAGGCACGAGGGCTGAATCCATGACGCCCGGCGTCCATGAGATTCGCCAGCACCACGTGGAGCACGCCGATGGCGATTGACAGCCCCATCATGGTGGTCGTGTCCGTCATGTCCAGGACGGCCAGGCGGGCCGGTACGCTCCCCGGGGCGGGCGCGACGCCGAAGAAGGAACCGATCAGGATGCCGTAGGCGATCGTCGCCGCTGCGAGCGTCAATAGAACCCACCGCCAGCGGCGGCCCCTGGCAGAGCCCGACATTCTCTTCCAGTAATGCGCCACAATCAGGGCCAGGATCAGCCCATAGCCCCCGTCCGAGATGATCATCGCGAAGAATATGGCGAATGAATAGAGGACCACACAGGACGGGTCCCAGCAGCTGTAGCTGGGGGTCTTGTAGAAGGTGACAAGGTCCTCGCCGCCTTCCCTGCCCTCCGGGTTGCGAAGCAGAGTGGGCGGCTGGTCATCGGGGCCGGGGTCCGAGATTTCTATCGCCAACCCGCGTGCCGCGGCGTAGGAGCTGAGGGTCTCCAGGGTCTCGGTGGGTGCCCAGGCCTGGAGCGCGAAGACGGGATCGGAGTCGTAGCACTGATGCGCGGCGTGCTTGCGGGCGGCCCGGTCCTCGAGCGCGTCCAGACTCCGCGACAGCAGCTCGCGCCAGCGGGTCAGCCGGATCCGTTCCAGGTACGCGTCCTCGAGCTCGAGCTCAACGTCCTCCAGCCGGCGCTCGAGCTTGCGCCGCGACACGCTCCCGGATCGCACGCGGGGAGCCGGAACTCCCTCCGGCTCCTCCTCGGAGATCACGATCACGTAGGCGTTTCGGCTATCGCGCTTGACCTCCTCCCAGATCAAGTCCGACGTGGCCAGCTCGTGTACCCGGTTCCGCGGCACGACGTAGAACCAGAGCCGCTGTCCCGCCAGGTCCTCCTCGGCTGGGAAGTCGAAGTCGCCCCAGGGCGCGAGCGCCTCGATGCGTTGCATGAGGGCGTCGCGTTCTAGCTCCAGCCGGTGGGTGCGATCCTTGAGCGCCAGGATCTCCTGTTCGACCTCTACGGGATCGAAGTCGGTGGGGATCGTCACCGGACGCTGCTTCTGGGGACAGCGCTCGAGGTAGCTCAGTGCCTCGCGACTCTGCTTCGATGGATGCTCCGGGGGGGCAGCGTCCGGCACCAGCGATGCGATCTCCAGGCATCCGAGCTCCTGCAGGTCGTCCAGGACCCGCTCCTTCTCGGAGAGGTGCCCGACTAGGGTGACCTTGCTCAGAGGGACGATGGCCACGCCGCACCTCCACCCTGCCGGGCCTTCGCCAACTTCGCCCGGACCACCGTCGCCCGCTCTTGGTCGCCCAGCCAGATCTGGATCCGCTGGATGTTCTTCTGGGTCCGCGGGATGAGGATCTTCTCGAATAGGTTGACCCGCTGCGTGATCCGCCGCTCCGCCCGTGCCAGAATACGGACCCGCTCAGCGGCGACCTGGATGCGGGTGCGCGCCTCCGCTGCATCGCGGAGGCGCTCGACCAGCGAGTCCACCCACGCCGGCTTCGCCAGTAGGGAGTATTCTTCGACCCGGCACTCGATCTTCTTGAGCAAGGGGAGACGCACCCCAACCACGTTCTCCTGCCCTAGCTCGAAGGCGGTCATCTCGACCAGGCCCTTCAGCTCGATCTCCGTGTTCGCCAGCATGGGCAGCTCGGTCCCGACTCGCGCCTCGAGACGCTCGACCTCGAGCTGCGTCGCCGCGTACTGTTGACGGGCCTTCTCCAGCGCCATAGTGAGCTGCCTCCGCTTGAGCTCTAGCGATGGGAGGAGCTTCTCGTAGAGTCTGAGCTTCGTCCGCTCCTGCTGGAGGGAGGCCTTGCTGAATTTCAGTCGGGCCATGCCTTAGGTGGCCTCTGCTGCGCCGTCGTCATCCAGGTTCGGGAAGTATCGGTCGATCAGGTCCTGTTTCATCAGGAGCTCGTGCGAATCGAAGCACTCGGCAAGGGTCCGCCAGCTCGTGTCGAGCGCCTCTACCAGCGGCATCGAGACGTTCACCTCCATGAACCGGCGGCGAAACAGCTCACCGAACTTGAGGAGCTTGAGGTCGAAGTCCGAGAGATCGAAGGCCATCGCCTGTTTCTGCTGGGCCTCCCGCGCGCCGGCGTAGAAGCGGACCATGGCATTCATGATCTGGGCGTGATCCTCCCGGGTGACCTTACCGACGACACGCTGCTTCAGGCGCGACAGCGAGCCGAAGGGGTCGATGACGCCGTCGTGCAAGTAGAACTGGCCCTCGGTGATGTAGCCGGTGTTGTCCGGCACCGGGTGGGTTACGTCGTTGCCGGGCATGGTCGTCACCGTCAGGATGGTGATCGAGCCGGCGCCCTTGAAGTCGCACGCCTTCTCGTAGCGTCGGGCGAGCTGGGTGTAGAGGTCGCCCAGGTAGCCTCGCGTAGCCGGGATCCGCGCCTGGGCCACGCCGATCTCCTTCATCGCATCGGCGTAGGCCGTCATGTCGGTCATCAGTACCAGAACCCGCTTATCCCGCTCCATGGCGAATCGCTCCGCCACCGCTAGGGCCATGTCGGGGACCTGCAGCCGCTCGATGATCGGATCGGACGCCAGGTTCACGTACATGATCGTGCGATGGGAGACGCCGTTCTCCTCGAACGCGGTCTTGAAGAAGTGGAAGTCGTCGAAGATCAAGCCGAGGCCCGCGAAGACCACGATGTCGGCGTCTGCCTGGAAGCCGATCCGGGCCAGCAGCGCGTTGTAGGGCTCCCCTGCGACCGAGAAGATCGGGATCTTCTGGCTTTCCACCAGGCTGTTGAAGAGATCGATCATCGGGACTTCGGTCTCGATCATCTTCGAGGGCATCACCCGCATCATCGGGTTCACGGTGGGGCCCGCCACCCGGATCGTCGGGTCGGCGGTCAGGGGTGGCTTCCCATCGATCGGCTCGCCCGAGCCGCGGAAGATCCGGCCCAGGACGTGGTTGGAGAAGGTGACTCGCTGGGGGTGTCCCAGGAAGCGGACCCGGGCGTCCGTCGAGATGCCCTTGCCGCCCGTGAACACCTGGAGACTGGCGATGTCGCGGTTCAGCTCCACGACGCTGGCCGTGGAAGTCTCCCCGTCCGAGTTCTCCACCACGGCCAGGTCGCCCAGCGCCACGTCCGTGGCCCGGACCCGAATGACGTCGCCTACGATTTCCAGAACGCTGGTGTGACGAACGAGGGCATCGAGCATTCTTCGGCCTCGAAAGGTGGGGGCACGCCCGAGAAAACGGCCTCAGCAAGGGATCTTAGCCGGTGATGGCGCCAGATCAAGCCCCCGCCCCGACATCTTCCGGCCCGAGGTCCTCGGGCCGGGCGCGCGCGTCGCGGCATGGCCGCGGCTCGACTTGACACCGCCGCCGCTGCCGGGCAAATAGAGCGCGACGCACCCGTGTCTCCCCTGCGACCGGAGTCCATGTCGAGTACGCAAGCGTCCCATACCGCTCCGCAGACGACTGCCAAAGAGCTGGTGATCGCCGGCTTCACCGTCGCGGCGATCGCTGCTCATCTGGTCCTGCGCTTCGGGGTCAGACCCGAGGGCTCGGTCGCCGGCATCGCCCTCCTCGATCTGCCGCTGGTCGCCGCACTCGCCTTCGGCGGCGCGCCGCTGGTCCTCGACCTGACGGCCAAACTGTTGCGCCGCGAGTTCGGGTCCGACCTGCTGGCGGGAATCTCCATCGTGACCGCCGTCCTGCTGCACGAGTATCTGGCTGGCGCGCTGGTGGTACTCATGCTGTCGGGCGGCGAGGCGCTGGAGGCCTACGCGGTGCGGAGTGCGTCGACGGTGCTGGCGGCGCTGGCCAGGCGCATGCCGTCGACGGCGCATCGCAAGCGGGACGACGACGTCGCGGACATCCCCCTGGATGATGTAGAGGTCGGAGACGTGCTCGTCGTCCTGCCGCACGAGATCTGCCCAGTGGACGGCGTTGTGCTGGACGGTCACAGCGTAATGGACGAGTCGTACCTGACGGGCGAGCCGTACATGATGTCGAAGACGCCGGGTTCGGAGGTGCTGTCGGGCGCGATCAACGGCGAGGCGGCGCTGACGATCCGGGCGAGCAGACTGGCAGTCGATTCTCGCTACGCGAAGATCATGGAGGTGATGCGCGCCTCGGAGCAGAGCCGGCCGAAGCTGCGGCGGCTGGCGGACCAGTTGGGCGCTTACTACACGCCGTTGGCTGTCGCGATCGCGCTGGCCGCCTGGTTCGTAAGTGGTGAGTCGGTTCGCTTCTTGGCCGTGCTGGTCGTCGCCACGCCCTGCCCGCTGCTCATCGCCATCCCAGTGGCGCTCATCGGTTCCATCTCTCTGTCGGCGAGGCGCGGGATCATCATCAAGGATCCGGTGGTGCTGGAGCGCATCGACGGGTGCCGCACCGCGATCTTCGACAAGACCGGCACGCTGACCTACGGCCGGCCCAGGCTGACCGAGGTCGCGGCGCAGCCAGGGTTCGACGGGCCGCAGGTCTTGACGCTGGCCGCCAGCCTGGAGCGCTATTCGAAGCACCCGCTGGCGGGCGCCATCGTGGACGCCGCGAAGGAAGCAGGGCTTCCGCTGATCGATGTCTCCAAGATCGCCGAGCGACCGGGCGTTGGAATACGGGGCACCGTCGGCAGCAAGAGGGTCGAAGTCACGAACCGCAAGGAGCTGCAGGCGCGGGACCCCGAGATGGCGGCGCTACTGCCGGCCGCCGCCGGCGGCTTGGAGAGTGTTGTGCTGGTAGACGATGTGTTGGCGGCAGTGCTCACCTTCCGCGATGAGGTGCGGCCGGAGGGCGAATCGTTCATTCGCCACCTGCGGCCGCGGCACCAGTTGGAGCGCGTGTTGCTGCTCTCGGGCGATCGCGAGTCGGAGGTGCGTTACCTGGCGGAACAGGTCGGGATCGAGGAAATCTTCGCCGGCCGCAGCCCGGAACAGAAGCTGGAGATCGTGCGTGACGAGACGAAGCGGACGAACACCGTCTTCTTGGGCGACGGCATCAACGATGCGCCGGCGATGACCGCGGCGACCGTCGGTATCGCGTTCGGCACGCACGGCGAGATAACTGCGGAGGCGGCCGGCGCCGTGATCATGGACAGCTCGCTGCACAAGGTGGACGAGTTCTTCCATATCAGCCGGCGGATGCGCGCTATCGCGCTGCAGAGCGCCGTGGGCGGCATGGCGCTCAGCGTCCTCGGTATGGCCTTCGCCGCCGCCGGCCACCTACCCCCTGTCGCGGGCGCGATCGCCCAGGAGATCATCGATCTGCTGGCGGTGCTGAACGCCTTGCGTGTGGCAATACCGCCGCGGACGTTGACCGACTACCACGCCATCCCGTTGAGAGACGCCTCAGCGGGCAGCGATCCTCTCGTCGCTTGACTCTGCCGGCGGCCTGATCGGCAGGCAATTGCCTCGCCCCCTCCCCGGCGATACCATCCACCGTTCTCAGCCCCACACCCGACCGCAGCCTGGAGGAGAGCTATGAGGACGAGAAGTGTTCTCGCAATACTGTTCGTTTGCTCGCTGGCTATCCAGGTCGCCCCGTCCGTCGCCCAACAGCCTACGCGCGCATCACGGGCGGTGTCGGCCAGTGCGAGCGCTGCCGGCACGGAGGCGGACCTGCTGCCGGACGAGCCGGTGGTCACGCAGCACAGTGCTCGTATCAACGGCCAGAACGTCAACTACACGGCCGAGGTCGGCTGGCTGCCGATCCGCGACGAGGGGAAGGTCGCGGCGAAGATGTTCTATATCGCCTATACCCGTGAGGGGATTCAGGACAAGAGCAACCGTCCATTGATCTTCTCGTTCAACGGTGGCCCCGGCACGGCGTCGGTCTGGATGCACATGGGTTACACGGGGCCGCGGCGCGTCGTCTACGATGATGACGGCTTCGCGCTGAGGCCCCCGGGCGGCCTCGAGGAGAACCCGCACTCGATCCTCGATGCGGCGGACATAGTCTACATCGATCCCATCGCAACCGGCTTCAGCCGCATGGTGGAGGGTGAGGATGAGCACAAGTACCACGGCACGATGTCCGACATCGAGTCGGTCGCCGAGTTCATCCGCCTCTACATTCTGCGGAAGGACCGTTGGATGTCGCCGAAGTTCGTGATCGGCGAGAGCTACGGTACGACCCGGGC
>JASFTY010000057.1:0-12590 GCA_050050535.1 Gemmatimonadales bacterium
CGCCGAACGACAGCGTTTCCGAGTAGGTGCCACGAACGTATGCCAGGTCGCCACGGCCTTCGATCTCGGCGACGTCCACAGTGAGCGCCTGGACGGTCGGCTGCATCGCGTCGACCATTGCCCGCCACGCCGGCTTGCCTTCCAATGCCGGTCGATCGGGCATCATGAAGACGGCGTCGTCGGCGAACAGGGCCGCCGCGGCATCCCAGTCGCCCGCCAGATCGGCCTCGATCAACGCGTCGACAACACCCTGGATCGCCGCCACGTCCTCGTCGGACAGCGGCCCGGCCTCCTGCGCTGCCGGCTGGCAGCCTAGACTCGCCGCGGCGAGCGCTACGAGCAATAGCGATATCTTGCGACTCATCGTTCCAACCTCCCGGTAAGTGGTCAAGGTGAGCGCGGCGAAGGTGACTTGACTGTATGACCGCGCGCTCAGCTCTCCGCGATCAGATCGTGTCGTAGGACGAAGGGGTCCTCACCCTCCAAGCCCCGCACTCGACGGGCAAGCCCGCGATAGATGCGCTTCAGCAGTTCGTACGTCCCCCGGTGCTCCGGGTCGGGCCGCTTGCGGCGGTCTTCGTCCAGCACCACGAAGCGTCCGGCGATCTCGTCGAGCGAGCGATTCGCGCCGGTCTCCCGGTACCAGGCCCAGGCGGCGTGGATCGCCGCACCCAGCGCCGCGCCCTCGCCGCGCACCGGCACCGTCTCGGCCTCGAAGATGTCGGCGATCGTCTGGCACCATGACGGCGAGCTGGACAGCCCGCCGGTGAGCCGGATCTCGTGGGCCGTCACCGGCATGCGGGCGAAGCCTTCGTACAGGTTGAGCACGTGTCCTTCCAGCACGGCGCGACACAGCGTTGCGGGCACGAAGTCGGCGAGGCCGAAGCCGAAGTAGATAGGCGCCGCGTGCGGCAGGTCGGGCGTGCGCTCGCCCTCGTACCAGGGCACGAGCACGCGGCCGCGGTTCCCCGGCGGCGCATCACGAACGAGCGAATCGAATTCGTCGTGGGTCAGCCCGAATCTCTCCAGTGTCGCGTTGTAGCCGTTAGACATGTTGGAGACGCAGAGCAGCGGCAGGTAGCGCCCCGTGCTGTCGCAGTAGGCGGCGATCTCGCCGGTTGGGTCGATGAACGGTTCATCCAAGACGGTGCACGCCGTGCCGCTTGTCCCCAGACTTACCGTGACTATACCAGGCGCGAAGTTCCCGGTCCCGAGCGCGCCGTACATGTTGTCGCCGCTGCCGGCGTCGATCCGGCAGTCGGGAGGCAGGCCGAAACGAGTGGATAAGTCTGCACCGACGTTCCCGATGGTCCGATCCGCCGGCTGCACCGGCGGCAGCTTCTGGGGCAGCTTCGGATCGATCGCCTCGATGACCTTCTTCGACCAGCGACCCTTCGCCGGGTGCCAGAGCGCGGTACCCGACGTGTCACCGGGCTCCATCACCGCCACACCGCCGTCGGCGCCACCGGTCAGGTACCAGTTGATGTAGTTGTGGACGACGAAGAAGGTGCTGGCGCGCTCGTAACGCTCCAGCTCGTGGCGCCGCAGGTGCAAGATCTTGGGAGCGGTGTAACCGGTGCGCTGGCTGTTGCCGACCTCGGCGATCATCGCTTCGAGACCGCCGACCGCCTCGGTGAGGATCCGACACTCCTCGGCGGTGGAGAAGTCGTTCCACAGCTTGGCGCGCGGCCGCGCGAGGCTACCATCGGTGGCGAGCGCGACGAGCCCATGCTGTTGCCCGGACACCGAGATGCAGCGGATCCGATCGGCGGGGACCTCGGACTCTCTCAGCCGATCCAGCAGCATCTCGAGCGCCTCGATCCACATCCGGGGATCGGACTCCGAGGCGCCTTCTCCGAGCCCGGGGACGGCGCCTTCCTCGGTCCCGTACTCCGGCAAGTCGTCGTCGTAGACAACACGATCGATGTGGACGACGGCTCCTGCCTCGGGGTTGATGACGACGAGCTTGCAGCTCTGGGTCGAGACGTCGAAACCGGCGAACAGCGCGTCCATGACTCGGTGTCGCCTAGCGGCTCTTCTCAGCCGTGCCTCGCACGGCCGGCAGAATGTAGGAGTCCATCATGTAGTCGGGAGTCGTCACCGCCGGAACCCAGTAGCTACCCCCCGTGATCACCACCACGAGCGACAAATCGGGCACGACGTAGATCTTCTGTCCTCCCAGGCCGCTCCCCCAATAGGCCGGTAGTCCGGAAAGATACCCCAGCCACCAGGTGTACCCGTAACCCCTCACACCCGACCAGGCATGAGGGCTGGTCGATGCTTCCACCCACTCGCCGGAGACGACCTGCTGCCCGGCCCAGACACCTCCGTCCAGGTAGAGCTGCCCGAACTTCGCCATATCGCGCGGTCGCATCTCCAGGTTACCCGACGCCCAGACCCAGTTGTCGGGCCAAATCCTCAGCCAAGCCACGCGGGTGATCCCCAGCGGCGAACAGAGGAATTCCTCGGCGAATGCGTCGAGCTCGAATCCGCTCGCACGCTCGACGGCCCGAGCGACCGTGTTGATGCTTGCTTCGCTGTAGGCGAAGTGCGTTCCGGGGGCGGCGACCAGCGGCCGGGAGACATAGTACTCGATCGGGTTCGGAGCGCGGTAGAACAGGACGTTGTCATTTCGCGGATCCCGGAGATCGTAGGCGTGCTGATCCCACTCGAGACCCGATGTCATCGTAATGAGGTGCTCGAGCGTGATCTCCTCTTTGCCGTCCGACTGGAATGCCTCGATCTCCGGAAAGAACGTATGCGCCGGTACTTCCACACTTTCGATCAGGCCGCGATCGATCGCGATGCCGAGCAGCGCCGAGGTCACCGTCTTGGTGATCGACGCGATGTTGTGGATCGTCTTGCGATCGAACTGAATGGTCCCGCCGCCGGTGTACTTGATTCCCCTGAAGTACTCCTCGAACACGAGCTTGCGGTCCTTGATGATCAGGATGCCGTGCACAAGCGTGTCCGGCAGACTTCGCAGCCGTCTAATCAGGTCCGCCAGCGGCTCGAGACTGATCCCGACATCGGCGAGATCGGCCGTCTCCCAACCGTCATCGGTCTGCTGCGGCGGTGTGTACGTCCAGACGACGTGGACGTCCACGGAGGCAGCGGACTCGCGTCCGCGATCGTCCACTGCCACCGCCCGTATCCGGTGATAGCGAAACCCTTCGCCCTCGGTGTTCCAGTTGAGTGCGTACGGGGCCGTGTGGAGATCGCCGCGCTGCTCGCCGTCGATGTAGAACCTGACGGCAAGGACCCGTCCATCGGGGTCGGACGCTTCTGCGATGATCGGCACGGTGTCGCCGATCACGAAGACCTGACCGCGGAGAGGACTAGAGATTACGATGTCGGGGGCCAGGTTCCTGGGACCGCTCGAGTCTGCGGAGCACGAGCACACAACCGCTACCAGTGCGAAGGCCAGGGTCAGCCTGACCGCCGCCAGGGATCTCACACGAGAGATCACTCTGTTCATCGTGCGCCGCTCTTGTGGCTCAGGGTTCCAGAACAAACAGCTCTCCGACGACCTCGAAGCGGCCACTGACGACACCGGTCGTGGCTGCGTCGGCGTGACCGCTGAAACCCGGCTGCTTGCCACCGACGCTGACCTCGAACGTCCCGGGCTCGATCACGCGTCGCCCGTCGCCGTCGATCAGCGAGATCTGACGCGGCGCCAGCGTGAAGCTGACCGTCTTCGCTTCACCGGGCTCGAGGTGCACGCGCCTGAATCCCTGCAGAGCGCGTATCGGGACGGGCACGGACGCCTCCAGGTCGGTCACGTACAACTGAACGACCTCCTCACCCGCCCTGTCGCCGACGTTCTCCACCCGCACCGACATCTCGACCGCCTTGCCGCTACGGATGCGGGCGGGCAGCTCGAGATCGGTGTATCGGAACGTCGTGTAGCTCAGCCCGTGACCGAAGGGGAAGAGCGGCTCGCCTGCGAAGTAGCGATAGGTCTTGCCAGCCATGTTGTAGTCGGTGAACGGCGGTAGCTGGTCGATCGACTTGTAGAAGGTCACCGGCAGGCGGCCGGCCGGGTTGTAGTCGCCGAACAAGACGTCGGCGATCGCGGTGCCCGCCGCCTGGCCCGGATACCAGGCCTCCAAGATGGCCGGCACGTGCTCGGCGGCCCAGTTCACCGCGACGGCGCTGCCGTTCAGCAGCACCAGCACGGCGGGTACCCCCGTAGCGACGATCGACTCGATCAGCTCCTGCTGGGGAGCCGGGAGGCCGATGTCGACTCGGTCACCGCCGGCGAAGCCGGGCACCTCGACCCGCATCTCCTCGCCTTCCAGGCGCGGCGACAGACCCATCACCATGATCACGGCGTCGGCCCGCGCTACGGCCTGCAGCGCTTCCTCACGCAGCCGCGGTTCGGGCCGCGCCCAGACGAGCTGTACGATCGCGTCGGCACGACGCGTCTGGTACTCGATGCGGATGTCGTGCGCTACGCCCGCCTCCAGCTCCACATCCGCCCAACGCGGGAGCACGACGTGCCGGTCGGAGAACTCGACCAGCAGCGAATCGTCGAGGAAGAGCTGGAAGCCACCGAAGACACGGACGCCGAGGGCGTAGTGACCGGAGACCGGCGGCGTCAGCGCGCCGGTCCAGCGGATGCTGAAGCTGTCCGCCGGCATCCCCGCGATCGGCGCCTCGTCCCACCAGTTGAAATCGACCGTATTGTCGACACGTGTCGCGAACGGCTCGCCCGCGAAGTCGCGGTTCGAGTAGTACTCTCCCTTCAGGCCGGCCACGCGCCGGCCCGCGTGCTCGGTCGAGAGCGCCGCGGACGGCACGATCTCGAAGGACGGCATGTTCTCGGCGACGTCGGTCCCTCTGGCGTAGAGCACGTTCGTACGCGGCGCGACCTTGCGCCAGATGCCTTCGAGCGGCGTGACCGGGTGTGATGGCACGCCGTTGTAGTTGCCGAGCAGCACGTCGACGTCGTGGGCGTTCGGCCCGATCACCGCGATGGTGCCGATCTCCCTGCTCAGCGGCAGCAAGTCGCCCTCGTTCTTGAGCAGCACGACGGACTTGCGCGTCGCTTCGACGGCGAGCGTCTGGTGCTCCTCGGAATCGTTGACGCTGTACGGGATGCTCGTGTAGGGGACGCGCTCCGGCGGATCGAACATCCCGAGCCTGAAGCGGGCGCGCATCAAGCGACTCAACGACACATCGATCTGGTCCTCGGTGATGAGCCCCCGCTCCACCGCCACCACCAGGCTGTCGTAGGTCACACCGCAGTTGAGGTCGGTACCGTGAGCGACAGCCAGCGCCGCCGCCTCGGCCGCCGTTTCGACGAGCTGGTGGTGCCGGTAGATGTCCATGATCGCCCAGCAGTCGGAGACGACATAGCCGTCGAAGCCCCACTCATCCCTGAGGATCTGCTGGAGCAGCTCGTCGCTGGCGCAGCAGGCGGCGCCCCGGAAGCGGTTGTAGGCGCACATCACCGATTGAGCGTTCGCCTCGACGACCGTCGCGCGGAACGCCGGCAGATACGTCTCGCGCAGGTCACGCTCGTCGACCACGGCGTCGAAGGTGTGGCGGTCGGGCTCCGGTCCGCTGTGCACGGCGTAATGCTTCGGCGTAGCGACGGTTTTCAGGTAGTAGGGGTGATCGCCCTGCATGCCGCGGACGAACTCGACGGCGAGCCGGCCAGTCAGGTACGGATCCTCACCGAAGGTCTCCATCCCGCGCCCCCAGCGCGGGTCGCGAAAGACGTTGATGTTGGGCGACCAAAAGGTGAGCCCCTCGTAGATCCCGCGCCGCCCCTGCCGTGCCGACTCGTGATGCTTGGCGCGCGCTTCGTCGGAGATGACGGTCGCCACCCTCAGCATCAGCTCGGTATCCCAGGTGGCGGCCAGGCCGATGGCCTGCGGGAACACGGTGGCGCGGCCGGCCCGGGCCACGCCGTGCAGTGCCTCGTTCCACCAGTTGTACTCAGGGATCCCCAGCCGCTCCACAGCCGCCGCGTTGTAGAGCAGCTGGGAGACTTTCTCCTCGAGCGTCAGCCGCGACACGAGATCGTCGACGCGCCGCTCGAGCGGCAGCTCGGGGTCCAGGTAGGGCGGCATCGCTTCAGTGGGGCTAGGCGGACCCGGTGGGGCCGGCGCGCAGTACGAGAGGCAGATGGCCAGTGAAGTGAGCACCCCGGCCGCAACGACGCGTGTAGTCACCGGACTCCTCCCATGCTGTGCTGACTGGGTATGTGATTGTCAACGTTACTCTAGCGCTCGGATCCCGCGACGCAATAGAGCCGTGCCAAGCCAGCGATCGCGCGGCAGCCGGTCGGCCGGGCCGCGCCGGGGCCGCTCAGCCCGCGCGCCGTTGCCCCGGTACCGGCACCGCTTGCAGGAGCTCCCGGGTGTAAGGGTGCTCGGGCGCGCTGAACAGTGCCGCCCGCTCCCTCTGCTCGACGACAGCTCCCTCCTTCATCACCGCGACCTCGTCGCACAGCTGCTCGACGACGGCGAGGTCGTGGGAGATGAAGAGGTAGGTGAGGCCGAGCCGCGCCTGCAGATCGCGCAACAAATCGAGGATCTGCGCCTGGATCGAGACATCGAGCGCACTGGTCGGCTCGTCCAGTATGATGACCTCGGGCTCCGCGGCCAAGGCACGCGCGATCACGATGCGCTGGCCCTGGCCGCCGGAGAACTCGTGAGGATAGCGATCCTTGTATTCCTCTCGCAGGCCCACCAGGTCGAGCAGCTCGGCGACCCGCTCCGTGCGAGCGTCGCGCTCCAGGCCGACCAGCACTTTCAGTGGCGCGGCGATGATCTGGCGCACCCGCCTGCGCGGGTTGAGCGAGCTGGCCGGGTCCTGGAACACGTAACCCACACGCTGGCGGAACTCCCGCCATTCGCCGGGCGTCAGGCCGGCGACCTCTCTACCGTGCCATTCGACCCGACCGGAGGTCGGCTCATCGAGGCCGGCCAGGACGCGGCCCAGCGTGGTCTTTCCAGATCCCGACTCGCCGACCAGACCGAGGGTGCCGCCGCCGCGGAGCTCCAACGAGACGCCGTCCACGGCCTTGACCAGCGGCAGACGCCGGCCCAGCAGGCGGCGGCCGCCGCCGAAATGCCTGGACAGGTCCCGCGCGGCCAGTAGCGTCTCGCTCATACGACCGGCCCTCTGGTCACGTCCTCGTGCAGGCGGATGCAGCGCGCCCGACGGTCGGGGCCGATGCGCTCGAGCTCGATTGGCGGCACACGGCAGCGGTCGAGCGCCAGATCGCAGCGTGGCGCGAAGCGACAGCCCGGTGGTAGCTGATCGGCCGGCGGCGGTAGACCGGGTATCGGTCGCATCGATCGGTCCGGCTGACCGAGCACGGGCACCGAGGCGAGCAGCCGGCGCGTGTAGGGATGACGCGGATCGCGGAGGATGTCGGCGAGCGGCGCCGATTCCACGACCATGCCCGCATACATGACCAGAACCCGGTCGCAAAGCTCCGAGACGATCCCGAGATCGTGCGTGATGAACAGGAGCGCGGCGTGCTGCTCGGCCTGCAGCGTCGCCAGCAGCTCGATAATCCCGGCCTGGATCGTCACATCCAGCGCCGTGGTCGGCTCGTCGGCGATGATGAGGTCCGGCCCATTGGCGAGCGCCATGGCGATCATCACGCGCTGCCGCATGCCGCCCGACAGCTCATGCGGGTAGCTGTCGAGATGCCGCTCGGCCTGTGGCAGCTGGGCCCGGTCCATGAATTCGACGGCGCGCCGACGCGCCTGCTCCCAGGAGACGCCCCGATGCGCTCTCACCACCTCGGCGATCTGCTCGCCCACGCTGAGTACCGGGTTGAGCGCCGTCATCGGGTCCTGCGGGATGTAAGCGATGCGGTCACCCCGCAGCTCGCGCAGCCGCGACTCCGGCGCCGTTACCAGGTCCTCGCCCTGGAACACGACGTTGCCGCCGACGACCCGACCGGGCGGCCGCGGCACGAGCCCCATGACCGACAAGGCCGTGACCGTCTTGCCCGACCCCGACTCGCCGACTATCCCTAGCGCTTCGCCGCGGTCCAGCGTGAACGAGACGCCGTCGACGGCGCGGTGAAGACGCCGACCGACGAAGAAGTAGGTGGACAGGTCGGCGACATGCAGCAACGCACCGTTACGAGCCGCCTCGGGCGCCGCAGCCCGCTCGGGCGTCAACTCCCGAACCTGCGGCTCCGACACCGCGCCCTCATCTCCGGACGCGCTGAGCCGCGGATCCAAGACATCCCGCAGCCCGTCGCCCAGCAGGTTGATGGCGACGACCACCAGAAAGATCACCAGGCCGGGGATGACCGCCACGTGCGGCGCCGTGGTGAGGACCTGCCGCCCTTCACCCAGCATGCTGCCCAGGTCGGCACGCGGCGGCTGCGCGCCCAACCCCAGGAAGCTCAGCCCCGCGGTCTCCAGAATCATCCAGCCGATGGTGGTCGACATCATGATGACGATGGCCGGGAGCACGTTCGGCAGGATCTCGAGCGCCAGCACACGACCGCTCCCGTAGCCCGAGAGGCGAGCCGCCGCGATGAAATCCTGCTCTTTCAGGCCGAGAGTCGCGCCGCGTACCGCGCGGGCGAAGAAGGGGATGTTCACGATCGAGATCGCGATCATCGCGTTCCCGAGGCCGGGCCCGAGCGCGGCGACAATCGCCAGAGCGAGCAGCAAGTACGGGAACGCCATCAGCACGTCGATCCCACGCATCAATACGGTGTCGACGAATCGCCCATAATAGGCGGCGACGATCCCGATCAGCGTTCCCAGAACGGTCGCGACGAGTGTAGCGAAGACCCCGACCGCGAGGCTGACCTGCGAGCCCCAGACCAGGCGCGACAGGATATCGCGACCCAGCTGGTCGGTGCCCAGCGGATGGCCCGGCGACAGCGGCGGCGCCAGCCGGCCGGCTAGATCGGTGACGTCGGGCTCCGCCAGCGGCACGAGCGGCGCGAGTAGCGCGGCCAGCACGATGACAACGAGGACAGCGAGCCCGAGGAGCGCCAGGCCGCTGCGCCGCAGCCGCCGCCAGGCGCTGTCGCGGCGTCGCGGTTCCAGGCCGGCCGAATCTCCACGCACCTCGCTCACTGGACCTTGATCCTCGGGTCGAGGGCGTATTGGATGAGATCGGTGATCAGGTTGATGAATACGTAAGCGGCGGCGACGACCAGCACACCGCCCTGGACCAGCAGGATGTCCCGGGTGCCGATGGCGTTCACCAGCATGCGACCCAGGCCGGGCCATTCGAACACCGTCTCGATATAGACGGCGCCGCCCAACACGAACCCTGCCTGGAGCCCGATGATCGGTACGACGCTCACCAGCGCGTTGCGGAACGCGTGCTTCAATATGACGCGGCGCGGCTTTAGCCCCTTGGCCCGCGCCGTGCGCATGTAGTCCTGGCGCAGGACCTCGAGCATGTTCGTCCGGGTCAGCCGCGCGATCACCGCCGTCGCCACCGCCGCCAGCGCCCCGGCGGGCAGCACCAGGTGGTGCAGCATGTCCCCCAGGCCGCCGCCGCCATAGACATCGTACATGCCGCTGACCGGGAACCAGCCCAGCCAGACGGCGAAGACGACGATGAACAGCAGGCCGAGCCAGAACGCCGGCGTCGAGATCCCCACCAGCACCAGCAGCGTCAGCAGCTTGTCCTGCCACTGATGCTGCTTCACCGCCGTCACCACACCGATCAACAATCCCAGGAACACGCTCAAGATTAGCGCCGACCCGGCGAGCAACAACGTCGGGCCCAGCCGCTCCAGCACCTCATCGATCACCGGTCGGTCCAGCGAGTAGGAACGACCGAACTCGCCCTGCACCACATTCCCCAGCCAGGTCACGAACCGCACCGGCGCCGGGCTGTCGAGCCCCAGCTCTTCACGCAGCTTGGTAACGTTCTCGGGCGTCGCGTAGGGACCGAGGATCGCCTGTGCCGGATCACCCGGCAGCAGCGCCATCATCAGGAAGACCAGCACCGAGATCCCGAACAGGACCGGTACGATCGCGAGTAGACGGCGAACTAGGTAGCGATGCATGGAGGTCCCTCGATCAGCCCCTTGTCGGGGTAAGACCGGATCGGGACACGCGCCGCCTTCACCGCTCGGTCACCGCTTGTACGTGTCGTGCAGCCGCAGGAAGAATGAGGGCTGGAGCTGGAACCCGGCGACCCGCGCCGTCGCCACCGCGTTCTGCTTCCAGCTGGCCACGAAGACCCAGGGGGCATCGCGATGGACGATGCGTTGGAGATGCTTGTAGAGGCGCGCCCGTTCCGCCGCAACAGTGGTTATGCGCGCCTCATCCAAGAGCGAATCCACCTCCGGGTTCGAGTAGTAGCCGCTGTTGAAGCCGCCCGCCGCCGGCAGCGCGTCGCTGTGCAGCGTGAGTGCCGGCAGGATGTGCGGGTCGTTGGTCATCCACGCCATCTCCGCCAAATCGGCCGCGCTCCCCAGACCCGAGTTCACCCGACTCAGGAACGTGTTCCACTCGTAGCTCTCGATCTTCGCCTCGATCCCCACCCGCTGCAGATCCGCCTGTATCGCCGTCCCCAGTAGCACCGGCTCCAACATTCCCGAGCCGCCTTGCGTCACGTAAAACGTCACCGTCACGCCGTCACCGTAGCCCGCCTCCGCCAGCAGCTGCCGGGCCCTGTCGGGATCGTAAGGATACGGCTCCAGCTCCTCGTCGTAGGCCCACTCGAACGCCGCGGGCACCGGGCCCGCCGCGACTGTCGCAGTGCCCTCGAGCAGCTCGTCGACCAGCGCACGCTTGTTCACCGCGTAGTTCGCCGCCTGACGGACCCGTCGGTCGGCGAACGGACCCTCGCGCGTGTTGAGGATTAGGAACCACAGGTGCGGTCCGACGCGCTCGTAGACCTCGAACTCGGACGACGCCCGGAACTCGGCGATATGATCGGAGGGCACCTCGACGATGAGGTCGACACCGCCTGACCGTAATTCGGTCACTCGAGTGATGGCATCGCCGATGGGCCGAAACACGACGGTCCGAAGCCGTGGCGCTCCGTCCCAGTAGTCCGGGTTACCCTCCAGCACGACGCGCCGCCGACTGGTCCATTCGCTGAACGCGAACGGACCCGTGCCCGACGGCTGACGTCCGTAGTCGGTGCCGCGCTCGCGCACCGCCGCCGGCGAGACTATCAGGCCGATGGGGTACGCCAGGTTCGAGAGCAGCGGTGCATACGGCTCTTCCAATACGAGCCGTACCGTGTGCCGGTCGACCACCTCCACCCGCTCGATAGCCTCGAGCATGAACGCCAGCGGAAACGGACCCGTCTCATGAAACGGATGGCTCTCGTCCAGCATGCGCCCGATGTTGAATTCGACCGCCTCGGCATCGAACGGCGAGCCGTCGTGAAAGCGAACTCCCTCGCGCAGCCGGAAGGTGTAGACGAGGCCGTCATCGCTGATAGTCCACGACGCGGCCAGCGCCGGCTCGACCTCGAGCCTCCCCTCCTTGAAGCGGACCAGCCCGTCATAGACATTGACCAGGATACGGAAGTCGTTGAGCGAGGTGACGGCGTGCGGGTCGAGCGACTTGGGCTCGGCCACCTGACCGACGACGAGTACGTCATCGGGAATCTGCGATCTCGCGCTAGGACCGAACCGCGCAGCGAGGCCGACGACGGCGACGGCGATCACCAGCCTCTTAGCACAAGCGCGGCGACTGCTGCTGAGCTTTCGTGCGGACGCTAAGGCGAGTCGCGTGGCAAGCATGGGTCAGCGGTCTCTCCGGCGGCGACCCTCGCGAGCCGCCTCGTGGCACATACGTGGAAATGCTAACAACAGAAGATGCACGAAGGGCACGAAATGGCAAACCGCGATACACCGTATGCCGACGCCGGCTACGTACGGCGGCGGCTGGAGCAGGACGGTTTCGAGGTCAGCGGCGACCTGCCAACCATCGCATGCTTCGGTGACGGACCACAGGCCAGCGAGCTGGCCGAGCTCGTCCGGGCGGGTAAGAAGCGAGCGACGGCCAGCCTGCTGTGGCGCTGGCAGGCCGAGCACGGCGGACCACCCCAACCGGGCTATCGGCAGGTGATCGTCGACTGGCAGGGCGAGCCGCGCGCCGTGATCGAGATGACCGAAATCGAAGTCGCCCCATTTGATGAGGTCGGCGCCGACTTCGCCCGCGCCGAGGGCGAGGGGGATCTGTCACTGGAGTACTGGCGCGAGATCCATTGGGACTTCTTCACCCGCGAATGTGAGAGGCTCGGCCGTGAGCCGGACGAGAAGATGCCGGTCGTCTGCATGCGATTCCGGGTCCTACACTCGCTATCCGACTAGCGAAGACTCAGCCGACTCCCGCTCGCTATCCGCAACGAAACGGGGCCCCGACGCCTGCCGGGGCCCTCGTAGTCCTCGCAGCGCTGAACGAGTGGCCGCTACTCTGTGATCCCCAGCAGATCCAGCATGAACGCGTACTGGAACGCCACATCACGGTAGCGCTGGTAGCGGCCCGACGCGCCCCCGTGACCCGCCTCCATGTTCGTCTTCAACAGCAGCCGGTTGTCGTCGGTCTTCAGCGCCCGCAGCTTCGCCACCCACTTCGCCGGCTCGAAGTACTGCACCTGCGAATCGTGGAGCCCGG
>JASFTY010000058.1:0-12534 GCA_050050535.1 Gemmatimonadales bacterium
GTCGAAGCACGCATCGAGAACTAAGTCACTCGGCAGTGGCCCGTTCACCGAGTCGGGCAGAACGGGCGTGCGTCCCGGGCAGTGGCGCACGACTCCACGATCGCGCCGTAGACGAGCGTGCGGAACTTGTCCTGAAGGTCCAAGCCGCCGCTGGGCAGCAGCTGGGCCATGAACACTGCAACCAGCCGCTCGGCGGGGTCGACCCAGTACAGCGTGTAGTAGGCTCCGCCCCATCCGTACGCCCCTTCCGAGCCCACACGGCCCGCGCGGCCGACGTCCTCGACGACCTCGAAGCCGAGCCCGAACCCGAGGTTCCCGTTCGCGTAGAGGTCGCCCACGTGATTGGCGGTCATCAGCTGGACCGTCTTGGGGCTCAGCAGACGCGACCCGTCCAGCTCGCCGCCGTTCAGCAGCATCTGGAGGAAGCGGGCGTAGTCTTCGGCGGTCGAGAGGAGGCCGGCACCCCCGGAGTAGCTGAGACGCGGTCCTTCGACGTACGCCCCCTGCCCCATCCCTTCGTCGGGGGCGCGCACGATCCGACCGTCCTCGGTCGCTTGATAGACCGTGGCGAGACGGTCGCTCTTGGCGGGTGGGAGATAGAAGTGTGTGTCCCGCATTCCCAGCGGACCGAAGATCCGGGATTGGAAGAACTCGGCCAGGGTCATCCCCGAGCACACCTCGATTAGGTACCCCAGCACGTCGGTGGAGAACCCGTACACCCAGCGTTCTCCCGGCTGGGCCACGAACGGCAGCCCGGCCAGCCGCTCGATGCTGGCACCGATCGGCTCATCCTTGTCCGCGAAGTACCAGTAGTACAACCCGGCCTGCCGGTACTCCGCCTCGACCATCCCCGTCCCGTAGTTGATACCCGATGTGTGGGTGAGCAGGTCGCGGACGGTGATCGGTCGCTGGGCCGGGACGACGGTGTATCGGTGCGAAGACGCAGCCGTGTCTTCAGCCGCGACGGCCACCGTGGTGCTGCTGATCGCCGGTACGTATCGCGACAGCGGGTCGTTCAGCGAAAGCCGTCCCTCCTCGACCAGCATCATCACCGCCACGCTCGTCACCGCCTTCGTCATCGACGCGATCCGAAAGATGACGTCCGGCGTCATGGGAATCCGGCTCTCGATATCCGCCAGGCCGTAGCCTTCGAGATGAGCCAGCTGCCCGCCTCTGGCGATCAGCGCCACCACCCCAGCAACCTTGCCCTCGTCCACGTAGCCCTGCACCACGGCGTCGAGCTGCCCGATGCGGTCGGAGGAGAGCCCAAGCTGTTCGGGCGGTGCTACCGGAAGCACCTGGCCGGACAGCTGAACGCAGAGCGCCAGGCTGGCCAGGGACGCCAAGATGAGCGTTCGGATCGGTTGCACGGCTGTTCGCCTAGTCGAGTTGCTGGACAGCAGTGTGACAGAAGGCGGAAGGTAGAGCCACCGGCTACCAAGGCTCGCCCCGTGCCGGCGGCAGATTCCTCGGACGCGAGTCCGGCTGACCTGCGGCCGCTATGAACGCGCGTGGCGCTCGTGCAAGCGGTCGGCTAGTCGCGATCCGACCCTGCAGATCGCTATGAAGACGGCCTCCAGCAGGATGATGACGAGCGCACCGGCGGCCAGGAGCCCTACGACCATCAAGGCAGGCTCCAGGAACTCGGTGACGCTCAGCGGCACGAACTCGGGCATGACGCGTCCCTCCCCTCGAGTTCGAACGGTGGCCTCGGCGCGGCCGGTGCCGCGCCGTTACCGCTGAAATCCCTCTGTCGATTTGCGCGTTAGAGCTTTGTCTCCCTGGTGAGCGCGATGCCCGCTGTGCCCTCGCGCTCGTCACTATGATAAGGGATTGCACGACCGGGGGAAAGCACTTTGGGGAATTCGGGAATCCACGATCAGGGGGACCACCTGACCCCGACTGCCGGGTCGACCGGAGCGCGCCTTCCCCCGGCGCCGACCGGAATCCACGGACCTTTTTCAGCGGCCTGTTAATCGTCGTGATCGTGAATTCCCGAACTCCCACTATCAGTTGCCACCGGCCACCCTTCGCTCGAACGCCGGCGGCTCCGGGAAGCTCGGCGGGTTCTCCTCGATCAGCCGCATCACCTCGGCGATCGCCGCCTCGAGCTGCGGGTCTACGCCCCGCGCCAGCTGGCTGGGATCGTCGACCACCGGGATGTCGGGATCGACGCCGTGACCTTCGGCGAACCACACGCCGTCCGGTCCGTAGAGGCGGCCCGGCGGCGCCGTGAAGTAGCCGCCGTCGATCAAGCTGTGGCCCGACGCGGGACCGATCAGGCCGCCCCAGGTCCGCTCGCCGATCAGCGGCCCGACGCCCAGTTCCTTGAAGAAATAGGGGAAGGCGTCGCCGCCCGAGCCGGCCCAACCGTTGATCAGCATGACTTTCGGCCCGTAGTGATTCACCGGCGGGTGGGTGACCACCTCACCGTGGCGGAAGAAGATCCGCGTGACCATCTGACGGTTCATCTTCTCGATGAAGCGGTCCGGCAGCTGGCCGCCGGCGTTGAACCGCTCGTCGATGATCAGCCCGTCCTTCAGCATCTGGCTGTTGAACTGCCGCACCAGCTCCGTCTGCCCGGGCACCGCGGTGTTGGGCACGAAGATGTAGCCGACCCGGCCGCCGGTCGCTTCGTCCACGCGCCGCCGGTTGGACTCGATCCACTCCAGATTCCGCAGCCGCGACTCGCTCCTCAGCGTCTCGACCAGTACTTCCCGCGACCCGTCCATGCTCGGCCGGTCGTTCACCGTGAGCACGACCGCGACCCCGGCCAACCCCTCGAACGCGGCGAACGGTTCCCTATCGGTATCGAGCGGCCGCCCGTTGACCGCCAGAATGTAGTCGCCCTCGTTCACGTCGGCCCCCGGCTCGGCCAGCGGCGAGCGGGTCTCGATGTCCCAGGGCGCACCGCGCACGATGCGGGCGACTCGGTACGCCCCGTTCTCCAGCGCCCAGTCGATGCCCAGCAGGCCGACGCGGCGGAACTGCGAGGACTCGGTATCGCCACCGCCGACGTAGGTGTGCGATGCGTTCACCTCGCCGATCAGTTCGCCGATGACGAAGTTCACGTCCCAGCGGGTGACCGCGTCCTCCAGCAGCGCTCCGTAGAGCCGGCGCAGCGCGTCCCAGTCGAGGCCGTGCATTCCCGGGTCGTAGAAGACGTCGCGGTAGGTGCGCCACACTTCGTTGAACATCTGGCGCCACTCGTCCCGTGGGTCGACAGTCATCTCGAGATCACCGGTAGCCAGCGGGTCCTCCATCTTCTGGTTCGGCCCGACATCGACGATCGCATAGCGACGATTGTCGGCGACCAACATCTTCTTGCCGTCGGCCGAGATCTCGAACCCGTCCGCGTCGTCGAGCACCGTCTTCTCTTCCCGCTCCTCGAGGTCGTAGTAGACGATCGGGCTACGGTTACTGGACGAACCGCTCCGCGGCCGACGCTGGTAGACGACCTTACCCGATACGGCTCGCAGCGGACCGTAGTTGCCCGCCTCGGCCGGAAGGACCACGGCCCGTGACTCGAAGCCGGCTATGTCGATCTCCAGGCCTTCGGACCCCTCGTCCTCATCGCCCGCGCCCTCTTCCTCGTCTTCGCCCTCCACCGGCTCCTCGTCGTTGCGCGGCGCCAGCGGCGATGTCACATCCTCGCGCAACGGTACGGCCACGATGTTCGTGGTGTTCGGGTACACCCACGTCGCGTCCATGTCGGAATAGATCGGGGCGAGCGTACGATCGGAGTAGTAGTACAGGTAGTTGCCATCCGGATCGAAGGTCGGGCCGACGTCGTTGTAGTAGCCAGACGTGACCTGGTGCCGCCGACCGCTCTGCGTATCGAACAGGAAGACGGCATTGTTGCCCGTCTCCAGGCCGCGAGCGTAACTCAGCCAGCGGCTGTCGCTCGACCAGCTCATCTCGAACGCCTGCAACTGTCCGTGCAGCCACCAAAGACCTCTGTCGACATCGGTGAGCTGTCCGGAGTCGAGATCGTAGATCCGGATCGTCTGCGTGTGATCGATGAACGCAACCTTCTTGCTGTCGGGCGACCACAACGGCTGGTAGCGATAGCCGGGGCCCAGCCGGGTGAGCGTACGCTCTTCGCCCGAGCCATCCGCCGAACGCAGCGTCAGCTCGTACTCGCCGCTGCGATCGCTCCAGTAGGCGATCTGCTCGCCGTCCGGCGACCAGGCCGGATAACGTTCGGCGACGCCCGAGCTCCGCGTCAGCTGCCGGATCGGGCCGTGCTTGGCCGGCACGGTGAATATCTCGCCGCGCGCCTGGAAGAGTGCTCGCTGTCCCGTGGGCGAGATGCCGCCAGCCTGAATCAGATTGCCGACGCTCTCGGTGTGGGGGCGCAGACTGGCCAGGTCGGTCACCACATCGACGTCCAGCTCACGGTACTCCTCGCCGGCCAGGTCGAGCAGGTAGAGGCGACCGCCGGCCTGGAAGACGATGTCGGAAGGACCGATGGCCGGGAAGGTTATGTCGAAGTCGGTGAACCGCGTCACCTGACGTATCGCACCGCCATCCAGATCGTAGGCCCAGATGTTGGAGCGCTGTGCGGCACCGCGATCCGACAGAAAATAGATCGTCCGCCCGTGCCACATCGGCTGCGCATCGTTCGCATCGCTATTGCTGATGTTCCGGGACTCCTGCGTCCGTAGATCGAACAGCCAAACCTCCGGCGCCATGCCGCCGCGATACCGCTTCCAGGTGCGAAAGCCGCGATCCTTCGGCGTGTAGGCCAGCTGGCGGCCGTCGGGCGATAGCGTCCCGAACTCGCCGTACGGCACCGGCAGCTTGTCGGCAAAGCCGCCGGCGGCGGAGATCAGGTAGAGCTGGCTGAACCGTCCCACGCCGCTTTCGCGACCGGAGGCGAACAGCAGCCGCTCGCCGTCCGGACTCCAATCGACCAGCCGGTCGCCGGACGGGTGGTAGGTCACACGCAGCGGCTCGCCGCCCATGGCGGGCACGACATAGACATCGCTGTTCCCGTCGTAGTTGGCGCTGAAGGCGATGTGCGAGCCATCCGGCGAGAACCGCGGGAACATCTCCTCGCCGGGCGGCGAGCTCAGGCGTCTCGCTACGCCGCCGTCCTTCTCCACCACCCAGATGTCTCCGGCGTAGACGAACGTGACGTGCGTCTCGGACACGTCCGGGTAGCGGAACATGCGGGCATCCACCTGGGCGCCGGCAGGCGCGGCCAGGATGAGGACGGCAGCCACGACACAGAGAGATCGTTTGGCGGACATCAGCTCCATCCTTTGCATTGTGTTGGCTTGGGTATGTGATGAGGCTCGGCTCACAGGATACTACGTGCGGAGCCCCGGTAAGTGTCAAACCGTCGGTCGCCCGCGCCTACTGATCGCCGGCGGGTCTCTTGACCCGCGCTTGATCCGGCCCGGCTATGAAGGCGGTGAACAGCCAGTGAGGATCGTGACATGAAGACTCGGAATTCCATCTACCTCGCCGCCGTACTTGCCCTGACCAGCCCACTCGCCGCCTCCGGCCAGCAGGCACGTCCGATCGCTCCGGGCGAGCGGATCCGAGTCAGCTCGGACCTGTACTTCGATCCGCTCGTCGGGACCCTGACCGCGATCGAGTCCGATACCCTGATGATGGCGGCCGACTGGGCCGCCGGGCCGGCGACCGTGCGGCTGCCGCTGGCGTCGGTGACGCGGCTCGAGGTGAGTCGTGGCCGCGGCACGAAGTTCGTCCAGGGCGCGCTCCTCGGCGGCGCGCTAGGCGCGGCCCTGGGCGCGATCGAGGTTGCGGCATTCTCCAACTGGGGTGAGTGCTGGGGTCCGACCGTGAGCTGTGCGAACGACGAGGAGGTCGGCGTCGAGCACTATCTGGGCGCGATGGCCATCGGCGGCGCCATCGGGGCCGGCATAGGTGGGATCATTGGGTTGATGATCGGAACCGACCGCTGGGAAACGTTGCCGCTGGGCGAGATCCGGATCGGCCCGGCGCCGGGCGCCCAGGGCGGGGTCGCCGCTCGCCTAGCGATGCGCATCTGAGCGAACGACTAGGACCCTCTGCTGTCTCAGACGGCGAATCACTCGTCGCGGCCGTCGGCGCGCCCGCTTCGCTTGTCGAGAACCCGGAAGTCACGGCTCAGACGGTTCCCCTGCTGATCCACGACCGTGACGGTATGGGCGCCTTCGGCGATGTCCAGCGCCTGCTCATGCAAACTCGTGGTCGTGCCGAGGAAGCGGTCGTCCAGGTGCCAGAAGATGGTGGCGTCCGGATCCCGATGCGCGACCTCGAATACCACGCGCCCCTTCCTGCCGTCCAGGTCGATGGGGATGTAGACACGGGTGCCCGTGTTCGGGTAGAGGAACTCCATCGGTCCGCGCTGGTCCGTGCCTTCGGTGGCGTAGCCGGTGCAGTCGGGCCGGAACGGCGGCAGCCGCCGATAGCTCGTCTGGTGCCGCCGGTAGTAATACTCCTGGCCCGGCGGAAGCACGAACCAGTTTTCGTGCCGCATGTTGTCGACGGATTCGCAGCGCCCGTGGACGCGCCAAAGCCCCTCTCCGTCCAGATGCACCAGTTGCTGATGCGGACTGACCCGCTCGAAGTGGCTGTCAACGGGTGTCCAGGCCAGCTCGGTCTCGCAGCCCCCTGTCGCTAGGTAGCCATCGTTCTTACACACCTCGATTCGCCGGAGCGCGTATTCCGGCATCGGGAACCACACCGCGTCCTGTAGCCGACTGAAGATGTCGAACAGTACCGGTGCTGCCGCCCCCACCCCTGTGAGCTCGGGCCGGCCTTCCCCCGAGGCATTGCCGGCCCAGACCCCCACCGTGTAGCGGGGGTTGCTGCCGATCGCCCAGCCATCGCGCCGCCCGTAGCTGGTCCCGGTCTTCCAGGCGATCCTCTCCGAGCTGCGGAAGCTCCGCCATTCACGCTCCAGGCCGGGCCGGACGACCTCGACCAGCGCCTCCATCGTGAGCCAGGCGGCTCCGACGCTCACGCCGGCACGACCACCCGTCGCCCCGACCTCTCCACGCAGCAGTGCGGGCCTCCGATAGTGTACCGGGGTTCGGCCGTCGGAGCCGCGGGCGATGTGCGCCAGGTTCGCGTACATGGCGCTCAGGTCCCAGAGCGTTCCCTCCGCACCGCCGAGGATCAGGGTCAGCCCGTACTCGGCCGGCTGCCGGTGGAGCGTGCTCATCCCCATCTGCCGCAGGAAGTCGTAGAACCGGTCGACCCCATGGAGCCGCAGCATGCGGACGGCCGGCACGTTGAGCGAGCGCGCCAGCGCCAGCCGCGCCGGCACGGCCCCGCGATAGGTGCCGTCGAAGTTCTTCGGCATGTACCCGGCGTACTGTGTCGGGAGATCGGGGACCAGGGTCTGCGGCACGATCTCACCCGCATCGAGCATACGCGCGAACAGCAAGGGTTTCAGCACGCTGCCCGTGCTGCGCGGCCGATGAATGAGATCGATGGCGAAGCCGGACCCCGGGGCAACCGACCAGCGACTGTTGCCCACGTATGCCAGGACCTCGAACCGCTGATTGTCGATCACCAGGGCGGCGACGTTGTCGATGCCGCGGAGGCTGAGGACATCGGCGTGCCGTGCCACGATGTCCTGGACGGAGGACTGCAAAGCCGCATCGATCGTGCTCTCGTATCGGTGCATCCCCGCCGTGTCGCGCGCCACCAAGGTCTCCAGCAGGTGCGGGGCAGCCTGGGGCAGCTCTACGGGCGCGATCGGCATGGGCTCCAGTAGGGCGAGCCGCAGCTCGACGTCGCTGATCCGGCCCCGCTCACGCAGCCGCCTCAATAGTCCGTCGCGCTTCGCCCTGAGCTCCGCACGGTTGCGCCCGGGGTGGACTAATGCCGGGTTATTGGGCAATACGGCCAACACGCAGGCCTCCGCCCACGACAGGTCGTCGGGACTGCGCCCGAAGTAGCGCTGGGCCGCAGCTTCCAGCCCCACCACGTTGCCGCCGAAGGGCGCATGCGCGGCGTAGAGCGCTAGGATCTCTTCCTTGCTGGCCCGCAGCTCGAGGCGCAGCGCCCAGATCATCTCGACCACCTTCTCGCCGACGGTCCGGGGCCGGCCGTCACGCGCCAGGCGGATCACCTGCATGCTGATCGTACTGCCGCCGCTGACCACACGACGGTGCTTGGCGTTCAAGTACGCGGCCCGCAGCAGCGCGAGCGGGTCCACTCCAACGTGCCGATAGAATCGCTTGTCTTCGTAAGCGACCAGAGCTGCGGCAAAGCGTGCCGGTACCTCGGCACGCTGCGGGAACCGCCACTGACCGTCCGCGGCGATTTTCGCTCCCATGAGCGTCCCGTCGCGCGCCAGCAACACGGCCGATGACGGCCTGGCGAACAGAGGGTCGGGCAGACAGCGCCAGAAGGCGGCGGCCGCCGCGAGCGCGGCCAGCGCCGCCAGCGTCAGAATCAGCCGCCGCGCCGACATGTGCCTCACGGCCGGACCACGTTGACCCAGCGGCCGGTGGTTCGCGCTCGCCGCGTCACGTCGTACATCGCTTCCACAGACACGCTGGGCAGGTAGTACTTGCCCAGGTACGCCGCGTTGAACAGCGTGGCGAAGGTCACGGACTCACCCGCCTTCAATGAGAAATACGTGTATACGCGATCGTCGCGGATATCCTGATACTCGATGCTCGGCTGGGTACCGGCCGGACCGCGATCGAGACGCGGGTTGTGCAGCTCCCAGCCCGACGGGACGATCTGTGTCAGCACCAGGTTCTCGAGATCGACCGCCTCTCGGTTGGTCACCGTCAGATGGGCGACGAAGTCGCCGCCCTGCGGCAGCGTGACCACCTCCACAGGAGCGCCGTCGATCTCGGTGTACCTCACCCGCAGAGCCAGGCCGGACGCTTCCGCGACCTCCTCGCCGGCCCGCGGCGCGCCGCGGACGACGATACTGGCGTAGAGCGGACGGCCGGAGGTGTTCCTCACCTCGACGAACTCCCCAGCATCGGGGAAACCGGCGAGCTCGGCCGTGTAAATCGGCGAGCCGCTCGTCACTGTCTCGGGCTCTGCCTCACCGATTCGCCACTCGAACGCAAAGGTCTCCCCGATCGGGTCGGTGCCGTAGTGCTTCGCCATGGCGAGCAGCGCGTAGGCCAAGGCATGCGTGCTGTGCCACCGGTCGGAATAGAGCGCGTCGGATACGCGTTGGGCCGCCGCCAGCCCCGCGCCGCGCATGTCCAGCGTGACCAGGCTGGTCAGGATGATCGCCTCGTCCCGCAGCCTCGAACCCAGGCTCCAGCCGGGGCGCTCGTACTCGCCGACCTCGTAGTCGGCGTCCCGCACCAGATCCATCGCGACATCCGGCAGCCCTGAGAGTTTGTAGGCGGCGGCGAGCTGCCAGCGGGCGATGCCGCTCAGGTCCCCGGACTCGCGCAGGCGGTTCATCGCGCCCATCTCGGGCCGCTGCGCGAGCGCCAACGTGTAGAGGCGATAGGCCTGATCCATCGCCGACCGCTCTCCGCCCGCCGACCACGACTGCGCCGTCAGCTTCTGGAAGTTGACCCAATTGGTGAGCATGTCCGGCGGCACGTAGTGGCCCAACATGTCCGCCTCGACCAGAAAGTGCCCGACGTAGTTGCTCACCCACGAGTCGCGGGCATTGTACGCGCCACCCACGAACCCGCCCGGCCAGTAGACGAACGCGCCCGACGGCACTTGGAAGCCACGTAGCCGCTCGATCCCCTGTTCCACGTTCCGCTCGATCGCCTCTCTGGCGCCCGGCTCCAGCCGCACCAGCGACGGGAGATAGAGCTGTGGGAAGACGGCAGACGTGACCTGCTCGACACAGCCGTGAGGGTACCTGATCAGGTAACGTAGGTGCCGCTCCAGGTTGAGCGGTGGCAGCGGTGTCAGCTCCAGCAACACGGTGTTCGTCCCCGGAATCCCGTGCGGGCTCACCCTGGTTCTCCACGTGTCATCGGGTGCCACCTCGGCACGCAACTCGCGCGCCGTCCCCGGGTTCGGACTCCGCACCTCGATGTGTATCTCCGAATCGGTGCTGTAGCCCGCGCCCGTGGCCTCGAACCGCAGCCGGCCCGTCCCCAGGCGCGGCCCGACTCGCAGTCCGAGTAACGCGAGCTTCTCGCCGGTGCCCGCGAAGTCCACTGCCGCGCTACCAGTACCCTCGACCTCGAACAGCTCGTCCGCCTCCAGGCGCACCGTCACCCGTCGGATCGCCTCGTCCATGGCGAAGACTGAAACCGGAACCGTCAGTTCCTCTTCCGGGCCCAGCACGCGCGGGACAGTCGCCAGCAGCGACAGCGGCTCGCGCACGAACACCGACTTCGAGGCCGAGCCATAGGCACCCGCCTCGCCGGCCACCACCATGACCCGGACCGCGCCGATGTACTCGGGCAACTCGATCTCGTGGGTGTTCCTGCCGTTCGATCGCAGCGTGAAGGGTCCGAGGAAACGGACGACCGGAGGAAAGCGGCTCTTCTCTTCCTCGACGAGTTCCTCCTCTTCCTCACCTCCGCCACCGAGGGCCAGCAGGCGCTGCAACTCGCCCGCGTACGCGCCTACCACCTCGTCGAACAGGTCCCAGGTCGCAACACCCAGCGCCTCCTTCTGATAGAAGTGCGCGTGCAGATCGGGTGTCCGGAAGTTCGTCAGCCCCAGAAGTCCCTCATCCACGACCGCCAGCGTGTACGTCATCCGGCGGCCGTTCGCTTCCGATACCTCGATCGACACCGTCGACTCGGGCCGCCACTCGTCGGCCGCGCTGACAACCGGGGTCAGCCGGGTCTGCGGATCCTCGACGATCAGCGGGATGACCCCGTAGAGCCGCATCGGCCGGTCGTTGCCCCGGCCGGCATGCGGCTGGATCAGCATGATGCTGACATACGCGTTCGGGCTCATCGCGGCGCTGATCGGCACCTCGATCCGCGTCCTGCCTTCACCGAACTCGACCCAGCGATGCTCGAGAATGGCGCTGCCGTTCTCGATCGTCACCAGCGCGCGTCCCGTCGTGGCCTCCGGCAACTGGAGCTCGGCGATCTCACCCACCGAGTACGACTGCTTGTCCGCGAAGAACGTCAACGCCGCCGCGCCGGCGCCCGATTCCTCCTGCGCGCGGCCCGCCCAGCCCGGCCAGTCGATGTAGAACACCTTGCCAGCGCAGTGACGTCCCACAGGGTCACACGCTCGCAGCAGGTACCGACCCCACGACGGATAGTTGATCTCGAACTGCCAGGTCCCCCTCCCATCCACCGCGCTGACTACACCTCGTTCCACGATGGAGCGATGTCGCGAACTCGCATACTGCGCCAGCGACTCGCCCGACCGATCCCACCACCACTTCCATTGGATCTTGTACAATGAGACCCGTATGCTGTCGATCGATGCCGGCTCGCCGGTCTCCGAGAGCGCGGCGATCTCCACCGTATGCAGCGTATCGGTGAGCAGCATGCCCCGCGCCTCGTCGCCCTTCGGGAGTTTGACCCCCACATAGCGGGAGTACGGCGAGTAGGGCACGGTCTGCCGGCTGGTGCTGAACGCGCCGCTGCTCTCGAAGACGCGCGTCGTGAAGTGCGCCGCCAGCATGCCGGGCGGGTCGCCGGCCGGCGTGATATCGGCTCGGAACGCCGCGTGTCCACCCGCGTCGAGTCGAGCGTCATAGATGAGCTGCGGCTCGCTGTCGAACTCGCGTGCCGGATCGTCGAAGCTGAAGTCCGCGAAGCGCCCGAACCGGGTGGGGACCGCCGTCATCTGGACCTGCACGGTGGACCTCAGGTTGCCGGCCACCGCCCCGCTCAGCCACTGCCCGAACAGGGTGGCCTCGAGCGGTGTCCCGCTTCTCAGCGTGTCCTGCCCCTCGAATCCGAGCTCGACCTTCAGGCGGTTGGGGATCACCGTCTCGATCTTGATGGTCTTCGAGAAGCTGCTACCCCCGACATCGGCCCGAGCCATCCAGTTCCCCGTCGGCGCATCTTCAGGCGTCCGCATCGTGAACGTGTAGAAGCCGCCGGTGGGCGTACCGTTCACGGCGCTGTGGATGCGCTGGCCGTTCGGGTTGAACAGCTGCATGGTCACAGGATGGCTGGCAGGAAGCATCGCGCCCTGATCCTCGAGCACGAACGTGAGATAGATGTTGTCGCCAGGGCGCCAGACGCCGCGCTCGCCGTAGATGTGCCCCTTGAGGCCGCCCTCGACCTTTGCACCGCCGACGTCGAAGTGGCTCGTTGGCAGCGCCACGCCCTCGCTCAGCTTCACGTATCCCACCTGATCGCCCTTCTCGGCCTCGGCGTACAGTGGGACCCCGTCGAGTTGCACCCTGCCGATACCCGCACCGCCGGTCGTCACTTCCCCTACCGTCTGGTCCTGGAAGTTCCTGAACCTCACGGTCACTCCCGACATGGGCTGCGCCGTCCGCAGATTCGTGGTCGCCACCAGAACCTCGCCACGCTCGTCACGCTTCACCACGATGCCGATGTTCGATGCCAGGAAATTGCGCGAGTCACGCGCCTCGTCCGCGAACCGATAGTAGGCGTCCTTGCACGGGTTGTCGCGATCGCG
>JASFTY010000059.1:0-12510 GCA_050050535.1 Gemmatimonadales bacterium
CCATGAGGGCCAGAACGATCAGCCAGAAGATCCGGGCCCTGTATCTCACGATCGAATCCGTATTAGGGTGAGCTCGATCTCTCCGTACGCAGTGTAGCGGACTCCATCGGCGGGAATGACCTCCAGCGAGACGCCGGGACCGGCGTCTCCTCCCGCTCCCGTCGGCGCGACCTGCGACTGCTTGGCCGAGCGGATCCCGTCGATCAGCCCGTAGAGCCACAACGCGCCCGCCGCGGCGGCACCGTAGACGAGATTGTTGGTCGTCTTGACTTCCTCCGACCTCGTCACATTGAACGTGCAGCTACTCGCTTCGCAGGTGCCCGGATCGGTAGCGCTGTAGGAGACCGAGAGGACTTCCTCGCTGGTGATGAAGTAGCCCGCCGCCACCGCTGCAGCGGAACCGGCAAGGACGATCGCCCCTTTCGCCGTTTTCCCCGCATAGAACTCGCCGCCCCCCGGAACGACCACGCCCAGCGCCGCCGCCGTCCCGACACTCTTGCCGCCGGCGACTTCCGCCTCCCGCATCTCCGCCGCCTCAGCCCGCGCCGCGGCCGCAACCCGCACCAGCGCCGTGCCCGACGGGCCCTGCGGGGTAGTCGCCGCGATGCGGACTTCGCCCGGCGCTTTGGCCAGCACTGTGCCGCCGCCCGAGACCTCCGCCACCGCCGTGTCCGCCGAAGTCCACTCGAAGAGCACGCCGGCGATCGGCGCACCCTCGGGGTCGACGGGCTGCGCCCGCAGGATACGGGTCACCCCGACCTCCATCTCCAGCTCGGCCGGCGTCACCACCACCGCATCGATGAACCCGGCGGGCAGTTCCACACACACGCCCTTGAGGGTCGCGATCAGGCTTGCTGTTGCACCAGCTTCGGTCAGCCGCCGAGCAGCCTCGTCATCGACCCGGAAGTCGATGCAACTGCGTCTGACCAGCATCTCGATGCGCGTCTCGGGGAAGATGCGCGACTCGAGCAACTCGATGATCTGGTCGATGGAGTAGGGCTCGCGCTCCTGAGCCTCGAGCCGGTTCGGCACGATCGCCGACACGGCGAGGCAAACAAACAGCAGAAGACAGGCGTACCGCTGCGTCATCTCGGTGGACAGGGTTACCGATTCAACTGCTCGTTGCGTTCTCGACGCCAATCTATGGACAGTCCGGATCTCCGATTAACTTGCACGCCTGTTGGGTGCTCTGCAGGTCGTTCTTGGCCTTCTCGGCCAGCGCCTGCAGCACTCCGCCGTTACGATAGGTCGGGGCGCGCTCCAGCGCCACGCGCTGCACCTCCTTGAACAACTCGGCTGCGTCCCACCAGCGGCCAACCTCGTGAAGCACACGTCCCTGTTCCATCAAGGCCTGGAGCGAGTCCTGCAAAGCGGGCGGGACTAGCGGGCGCGTATCCGCAACCGCGCGCGCTTGGCTGCGCGGCTCGGCCGCCGCCGTCCGCACCAGCGATAGTGTCAACGGCCTCTCTTCGCCCGGCTCGATGACCACCTCGCGCCGATACAAGTTGAACCCAGCGGCGCGCACCACGACCTCGTGCGTCCCAGCCGGCAGCCCGACCCGAAGATCCTCGGTCAACGGGACGTCGATCTCCTGGTCCGGCACCTGCAGCGTCGCCTCCGCCGGCAGATCCCCCGCGACGACCAGGTAGCCGAGCTCCGGGCTGTCGTCCGGTACGGTCGCGGCAGGCTGACCGGTCTCCTCAGGCCCGGCCGCCGGTCCTTCCGGCAGGCTGGGGTCGCTCCCCGCCAGCGCCATCGTGCCGTTTTCGTCGCCGCCGGCCACGCTCTTCAGCCAGGCGCCGCCCGTGCCCGCGCCCTGTGTCATGGCGAGTATCGCGACCACCGCGATCGTGGTCGAGGCGACGGCGAGACCCGCCATCGTCCGGCGATAGACCGAGGATCGTCCGGCGGCGATCTCGCTGCGCAACCCGTCTGAGAGCCAGGGCGCGTCGGACAGGCGCTGCGTCGTCGGCGGATCGGTGGCGCGCCGGTAGGGGTGCGGCATCGGCACCGACGAGGCCGGCGGCGTGCGGCGTCGCTCGTCGGGCGCGTCAATCCACGGCACGAAGATCGGCGGCCCCTTCCCCTCGATCGCCATGCGGAAGTCTTCCAACGAGTCGAAGCGGTCGGCGGGGTCCTTTGACAACGCCTTGTGAATCGCGTCCCGCAGCGGCAGCGGCGTCTCGGGCCGCAGCGCGTTGAGCGGCCGCGGCGGCGTGAACAGGTGGTGGTAGAGCAACTCCTTCATCGAGTCCGACTGGAACGGCGGATGCCCGACCAAAAGATGGTAGCCGACGGCGGCCAGCGAGTACTGGTCGGCGCGGCCGTCCACCATCTTCCCCTCACACTGCTCCGGCGCCATGTACTGCGGCGTCCCAATGACGGCTCCGGTCTCCGTCAGCTGCGTGCTCCCAACCAGCGCCTTCGCGATCCCGAAGTCGGTCAGATGGACATGCCCCTCGGCGTCGATCAGGATGTTCGCCGGCTTCACATCCCGATGCACCACGCCGCGCTTGTGCGCGTAGCCGAGGCCCGCCGCCGCCTCCAGCATGATCCGCTCCACCTCGGGTAGCGACAGGACTCGGTTCCGGCCCAGAAGCTCGTTCAGCGAGCGCCCGGGCACGAAGTGCATCGTGTAGAAGGCAAGGTTGTGGCTGTGATGGACGCGGTAGACGGGGATGATGTTCGGATGGTGGAGCTTGGCCACCATCCGAGCCTCGCGCTTGAACCGCTCGATCAGCCCCTCATCGAACATCAGGCTCGGCGGCAGAACCTTGATCGCCACCAACCGGTCGAGCCCGATCTCGCGAGCCAGGAACACCGAGCCCATCCCGCCGCGGCCCAGCTCGTGGTGGATCTCGTACTCGCCGGCCGTCGCCATCTGCAGCGCCTGGCGCAGGTCGGTCGGGAACCCGTTCAACGAACGCGGCTCAGCCGCGCCCGGCACCGGGGTACCGCACTCGTTGCAGTACTTGCTGCCGACCGGAAGCGGCGTCGAACAGTTGTCGCAGACGATACCGTCCATCAACGGTCCCGCCCTAACATAGTTACACGATGTTTGTCAGTTGGGCTTTGGAAAGTACGCCGCAACAGACACTTCGGCAATAGCACGCGTACCGCCCGTGCCCGGCCGGCCCAGGGAAAACGTCTGCTTTTGACGGCGTCATGAGAGGGACAGACAGTATACAAGCTTCGCGAGCTTTCCACCAGATGTGACGCGCAACTTCTCGGCGCACCTCTGACGCTCCCATGGCCTGGGCCGCGCCACGGGTGGCGGCGACGGCCGGTCGCCCTCTATCTTGTGGGTCGCTCCCGAGGCGAGCGAACGATGGAAACCCTTGCAGGGAAAGGAGATCGCGGCAGCGGCCGATGGGTACGGATCACGCATTCGCCGGGCTGAGCGCGGACCAGCTCGTGGACATCTACCGCACGATCCTTCTGTCCCGCCGCATCGATGACAAGGAGATGCAGCTCAAGCGCGGCAATCGCATCTTCTTCCAGATCAGCGGCGCGGGACACGAAGCGATCGGGGTGGCCGCCGCTCTCGCCCTAAAGCCCGCATACGATTGGTTTTACACCTACTACCGAGACCGCGCGCTCTGCCTGCAGCTCGGCGTCACTCCATATGAGATGTTCCTCCAGGCTTTCGGCTCCGCCGCCGACCCCGCATCGGGCGGCCGCCAGATGCCCAGCCACTGGGGGCACCGCGAGCTGAACATCGTCACCGCGTCCAGCCCCACCGGCACCCAGTTCCTGAATGCCGTCGGTTGCGCCGAGGCAGGCCACCGCTTCGCGTCGATCGACGAGCTGAAGGACCGGACCGATCTGTTCGAGCACGACGAGGTCGTGCTGGTCACATCCGGCGACGGGACCACCAGCCAGGGCGAGTTCTGGGAGGCGATCAACACGGCGGCGAACCTGAAGTTGCCGGTCATCTTCCTGGTCGAGGACAACGAGTACGCCATTTCGGTGCCCGTCGAGGTGCAGACCGCCGGCGGCAGCATCTCGCAGTGCATGAGCGGCGTCCCCAGCCTGCAGATCGATGAGGTCGACGGCTGCGACCCGCTGGCCAGCTACGAGACGATGAAGCGCGCCGCCGCCCACTGCCGCGCGCGCCAGGGCCCCGCCCTCGTCCACGCCCACGTCATACGTCCGTACTCGCACTCCATGTCCGATGACGAGCGGCTCTACCGCACTCGGAAGGAGCGCGAGGAGGAGATGGAGCGCGACCCGGTGGTGCGCTTCGCGCGCTTCCTCGTCGACCAGGGGATCATCACCGAGCAAGATGTGGAGAAGTTGGGCTCGGAAGTCGACGCCGAGATAGAGGAAGCGGTGGAACGAGCGGCCGAGCTGCCGCAGCCCGAGCCGCAGACGGCGACCTCATACGTCTACTCGCCCGACCTCGACCCCACGTCGGACGAGTTCGAGACCGAGCCGCAGTACGGTGCGGGCGATCCGACGACGATGGTCGATCTGCTGAACGCCTGCCTGAAGGACGAGATGGAGCGGGACCCGGCCATCGTGGTATTCGGCGAGGACGTCGCCGATGCCAGCCGCGAGGCAGCGCTCGACGAGGTGAAGGGCAAAGGCGGCGTATTCAAGGTGACCTGGGGACTTCAGAAGCGGTTCGGCTCACACCGCGTATACAACTCACCGTTGGCCGAAGCCAACATCGTCGGTCGCGCCGTCGGCCTGGCCCAGCGCGGCATCAAGCCGGTCGTCGAGATCCAGTTCTTCGACTACATCTGGACCGCGATGATGCAGCTGCGCGATGAGGTGCCGCTCATCCGCTGGCGCTCGAACAACGCGTTCAAGTGCCCGATGGTCGTGCGCGTTACCTACGGCGGCTACTTGAAGGGCGGCGCCGTCTATCACTCTCAGACCGGGGCCAGCATCTTCACGCACACGCCGGGCATTCGTGTCGTCTGCCCGGCGGACGCCGAGGACGCGAGCGGCCTCCTGCGTACCGCGATCCGCTGCGACGATCCGGTACTATTCCTCGAGCACAAGCACCTGTATCGCCAGACCTACAATAAGGGACGCTACCCAGGTCCCGACTACATGATCCCCTTCGGCCGCGCCCGGGTGGTCCGCAAGGGCGCTCATCTCACGGTGATCACCTACGGCGCTACCGTCGAGCGCTCGGCCCGGGCGGCCAAGGCCGTCTCGGAGGCCGCGGGGATCGAGGCGGAGATCATCGACCTGCGCACGCTCAACCCGGTCGACATGGCTGCGATCGCCGACTCGCTGAAGCGCACCAACAAGGCGCTAGTGGTCTACGAGGATCCGCTGTCGTGGGGCTACGGCGCCGAGATCGCCGCGCGCATCGCCGACGAACTGTTCGAATGGCTCGACGGGCCGGTACGCCGGGTCGCGGCGCTCGACACGTTCGTCGGGTACGCGCCGCAACTGGAGGATGCGATCCTTCCGCAGGTGGAGGACATAGAGGCGGCTATCCTGGATCTCGCCAGGTACTAGCCGCAGATCTTGTCTTGGAATTCAACACTCAACCCGTGGCCGACCCCCGAGCGCGCCTGCGACGAGCCCGCCACGCCCGCACATCAGCCACGAACTCCTTGCGGCTGGCGCCGGCGCCGCAGAAGCGCAGCCGAGCACGGAAGGCATCGAAGTGTGGAAGGTCATTGCGCAGATCCAGGTAGGTGGGCAGCCAGCCGCGGGCGCGGCCCCAGGCGACCAGCTCCTCGACCGAGGTGTCGCTGTAGACGTGACAAAGTCGATCGCCCCGGCGGATGCCGAGGCGCGGGACGTCTTTCGCTGCCCTGTGATAGTGGAACTTGATCGCCAAGACCTCAACCCAGCGCTTCGTCGAACTCGGCCGCGGCGGCCATGTCCTTCTCGGTGATTCCGCCTTCGCTGTGTGTCGAGAGCGACAGCGTCACGACCCTGTAATGGATGGCGAAATCCGGGTGATGGTTCAGCGACTCGGCGCGCGCCGCGACCCGGCTCACGAAGGCGATCGCCTCCGCGAAATTCGGGAACTCGTACCGCCTCACGATCGCGTCCCCTTCACGCGACCAACCCGGCAGTCCGCTCAGCCGCCGCTCGATCTCGACATCATCGAGGATAGCCATCCGTAGCCTCCCGCCCGGGCGCCTCAGGGCCCGGCGATCAATGACCGAATCATGTTCACGACGTTCTTACCACGGTCGTAGATCACCACCGCCAGGATGATCGGCGCCACCACACGGATCAGCCAGAGCCAACCGCGAATCAACCCCTCGTGAGAGAAGCCCTGCCTGACTTCATCGCCGATGTCCAGCGCCCGCCACCCTACCAGCAGCGCCAGGAAGAACGCGCCCATGCCGAGGAAGAACTCGCCCGCGATGGCGTCGTACAGTCCCAGAATGTCCTGGTTGTAGGCGCAGGGGACGCCGATCACCATGATGACGATGCCGGCGCCCAACGCGGCACGCATGCGATCGAGCTTCCAGTGGTCGATCAAGCTCGAGGTGACGACCTCGAGCAGTGAGATCCCGGATGTCAGCGCTCCGACGAACAACGCGGTGAAGAACATCAAGCCGACGACCCTGCCCGCCGTACCCATCTCGACGAACGCCCGCGGCACGCTGATGAACAACGCGCCGAACGCGCTCTCACCAATATCGCCCTGCAGGCCGAAGGCGAAGATCACCGGAAACACGACCAGGCCACCGACGAACGCGACGCCGAAGTCGGCGAACGAGATCGTCGCCGCCGAGCCGGGAAGGTTCTCGTCACGTTTCAGATAGCTCGCGTAAGTCAGCATGGCGCCCATCCCCAGGCTCAGACTGAAAAAAGCCTGGCTGGCCGCCGCAGCGAGTGTCGAGGTCGAGAACACATCGGTGAGCCTGGGACGTAGATAGAAGCTGTAGCCCGCGCCGGATCCGCTCAACGACAATGCATAGACCGCGAGGCCCACGATCAGCAGAAAGAGAAGGGGCATCAGCACCAGCGATACCCGCTCGATCCCAGCTTTGACACCCCCGACCACGACGGAGATCGTGAGCGCCATGAAGGCTATGTGGTAGAGTACGGCGCCGACGCCGGTGGTCGAACTCTCGAAATAGGCCCCGGGATCCGCGGCGAATCCGCTCAGCAGCGCCTCCAGGGTGTAGCGCATCGTCCACCCGGCAACCACCGAGTAGTAGGCGAGGATCAGGAAGCCGGTGAGCACGAAGAGGAAACCCAGCGACATCCAGCGCGGGCCGCCGGTCTCGCGCAACGCGTCGATCGGGCTGAGCCGCGTGCGCCGGCCCACGGCGAACTCCGACAGCATGATGGGAACGCCCACCGCGAAGACCATCACGATGTACAGGACCACGAAGGCGGCACCGCCCTTGTCGGACACGGCGTAGGGGAACCGCCACATATTGCCGAGGCCGACTGCGGACCCGACGGCTGCCAGGATGAAGCCGGCTTTCGTACCCCAGCCCTCACGGCTGCGCGCCTCCATCTCTCCTCCGTTTCGCTCAGTGTGCGGTGGGTGCCGCGGCTACGGATCGTCCGCCACGCTAGGGCTAGGGCAGCGCGGCGTCAAGCGGCGTGGATGGTCCCGGCGCCGCCGGTCGCTGGCGGGACCGGCAGACACGCGATGGGTTCTCAGCGGACAGGCAGTACTCCGAAGCCGACCGGTTGATCCGCCCCGGCGGCACCAGGACCTTGGAAGCGAGTTGACTGCGGCTAGCTGTGACCGTTTTCCGAGGGATGACCGAACGCGCCGTTCTTCCCCAAACCAACCATCAGCTCCGGGAACGGTGTGGCCACGGCACGCTCCGCCGGAAGACCCGGATGACCGCCGTGGCGCCTGCACCAGACGAAAGCCCGAAGCTGCGGAACGGGCGGCTGCGGAAGACGGTCGAGGATGACTATGCCCGCCGGCTGCTCCCGGCCAGCGGCTCTCTTGCCGAACGCTCTCGATATCATGATCGGCACCCGTCGGGGTCCCCGAAATACGGGATGGATGTGGGCCGGCGCCCCCGGCGCCCGCACGTCGTCGGCAGGCCCCCAGGCACGCTCCGTGCCCGGGACCACCTTCCGAAATCCGTTCTATCATGCGGGTTTTCCGGCGGAGCGTCTCACATCGGATCGGCAGAGCGTGTACTTGCGACGCACCGGGTCGTGTCGGTCGGACACGCCCGGCTCAACCCATGCCCTTGAACTCGGCCGCCAGCCGGTCGGCCCGTCGCGTCGTCTCGGGGAAGCGGTAGCGGCCGCCCGGTGTGAGCCTCAGGATCAGATCCGCCGCCGTCGGTAGGTCGATGAGATGCCCCACAGACAGGTAGACCGGGCGGACCCCGTGTCGGGTGCGAAGCGCCCAGCCCAGCTCCTCCCGGCTCTCGGGATCGACGAGCGGTGCTCGGGCACCCCGCTCCTCAGCCAGCTCACCCGACTCGCCGTAGAGGATCGACTTGGCGCAGCCGATCGTTGGCAGGCCGAGCTCGAGCCCGGCGTGGCATGCCAACCCCATGCGCCGCGGATGCGCGTAGCCGTGCGCATCGAGCACCGCCAGGTCTGGCCGCTCGCGCAATCTCTCCCAGGCGGCTGCAAGCGGCGGCAGCTCCCGGAAGCTCAGGTACCCTGGAACGTAGGGGAAGCCTATGGTCTGCGCCGCCGTGGCGGTCTCCACCGTCTCCAGCGTATCGAGCTCGATGACCACAACGGCGGCGAACGCGAGATTCCGAGCCGCCTCGAACGCCACATCGGCCCCGGCCACGAGCCGCGGAGAAAACCCGTCAGGAGGGCGGAAGACGATCCGCTCCCGCAGCCGCTCCTGGATCTCCCGCGCCTCAGCGACAGTCCGCGCCAGCTGCATGACGGTGCTCGACCATCAGCAAGAGCGCCCGGCCAGGACCGGGCGCTTGATAACGGCTCACGACTACCCAGTCGCGATGATCAGGTGGGCGGCTCCAATTCAAAGTGCGTGTAGTTCTTCGCGATGAAGTCGCTCCACTCTTCAGGGACCTCGTCATCCGGAAAGATGGCATCCACCGGACACTCCGGCACGCAGGCACCGCAATCGATGCATTCCTCCGGGTGGATGTAGTACTGGTCAGGACCCTCATAGATGCAGTCAACCGGGCACACATCAACACACGCAGCGTCCTTAACATCGATACAGGGTTGTGCGATGATATAGGTCACGTTCCTCGTTGCCTCCTCTGAACGGTACGCTGCAACGACTCGCACGCGGGCTCCGCTCTCGGAGCACACGGTCGATCCGATTATAGGAACGGGCTACGGTGAGAGCAAGGTTCCCGCGATTGACGTCACCACCGTCGTAACCGTAGCTTCGACCAGTAGTTAGACTCCGCAGCCAACCCATCCCGGCAAACACGGAAAGGACGTGCAGGAGATCATGCAGAGGTGGAAAACGACGCTCTTCACGACCGCCATCATCGCTCTCGGGCCGGCCACCGCCTCGCCCGGGCAGGAGCCCGAGTCACGGCCTCCACCAGCCCCGGCCTCACTGGCGATCCTCGCTCACGATCACCTGACCGGCGAGTACGGTGTCGCCGCCGCCAGCAGCGCGCCGCTCATCGGTATGAACCTCGAATTCCTCGATCCCGACGCCGGCGCCGTGATCGTCCTCGGCGGACCCTCCCTCCAGCTCAACGAGACTGTGTTGATCGCGCTCCAGGACGGGCTGGACCCGGGCAGAGCGATAGCCATCGGTCTCGCCGCCGATCTTGACCGGGAACGCCGCCAAGTCCTGGCGATTACACCCGCGGCCGCCGCCGCCTTCACCGGTGACCAGCTGCACGGGCACGCCGCACACCAGACCGGCGAGCATTTCATCGCCGCCGGACATGGGCTGGCGGACGCCGATGCCCTGCTCGCGGTCGCGGAGACCTTCCAGACGGCGGACGGGCCCCTCACCGATCGTCTGCTCGCCGCGATCCAAGCGAGCCGCGACGCCGGCGGCGATGTGGCACCGTCGCACTCGGCCGCCTTGGTTGTCGTCGGACCCGGCGCTCGCTTCGCGACGCGTGACCGCCTCGTCGACCTGCGGATCGACTTCGTTCCCGGCGACGCTGTCGCCGCGCTCGCCGAGCTCCGCGCCCAGATCGACTCGGTGTACGGTATCGTCAGGCAGACGCCGCCTGCTCCACCGCCGCCTTGATCTCGTCAAACGGTGGCAGCAGGGCCGCGTCCTCCGAGACCCAGCGATAGCGGACGACACCTTCCCGATCGATCACGAAGGCCGATCGCTTGGCCACGCCCCTCAGGCCGCCCAACTCCTCGTACAGCACCCCGTACGCTCGCGCCGTATCCTTGTTGAAATCGCTCAGCAACGGGAACGGCAGATCGAGCTGCTTGCTCCAAGCTCTCAGGGTGTGAACGCTGTCGACGCTGGCGGCGAGCACCGCTCCACCCAGCGCCCTGTAGGTCCCGTACTCGTCCCTCAAGATCGACAGCTCGTTCGTGCATACCGGTGTGAAGGCGAGCGGGACGAACAGCAGCACCGTCGTCCCTTTACCCCGCCGGTCGTCCAGCGAGATCGACTCGCCACTCGTCGCCTCCAACTCGAAGCCGGGAGCCGCCTGGCCTACTTCAACCGACATGTGAACCTCCACGGGCTATCCTGGTGCAAACCCTCGTACACTCGTGACCCGGCCCGGATAACGCAAGTCGCGGGGCCTCTGGTGGGGGGCGCCAAGTCTGCTAATTTCAGGGTCCCGACGTTATCCGCATCTACGACCCGGTTGGCGGACGCGCCCTTGGGCCTCCGTTTCGTTCCGGTAGGGGTCATATGCGCAGACTAAAGGTGTTTCGACAGGGCAAGCTCCCGCTCGAGTACGCCGCGCTTCGGCAGCAGCGTGAAGACATGCAGCCGCTGCTCCAGGACCGCCTACCCGCGAACGCGGGGCCCGAAGGCCGCAAGCCGCCGTGGCTCAAGGCGCGGGCTCCGGGGCTGGGCGAGTACCTCAACCTCAAGCGCCTGATGCGTGCCAAGACACTGCACACGGTGTGCGAGGAGGCCCATTGCCCGAACATGGGCGAGTGCTGGGGCCAGGGGACCGCCACCTTCATGATACTGGGCGACATCTGCACCCGGTCGTGCTCGTACTGCGCCGTTGCGACCGGCCTGCCCGAGGAGCTCGACCGGAGCGAGCCGCTCCGCGTCGCCGAGGCCGTCAAGGCGATGGACCTCAAGCACGCAGTCATCACGTCGGTCAACCGCGACGATTTGCCCGACGGCGGCGCCGCTATCTTCGCCGAGACGATCCGAGCGATCCGCAAGCTCGCTCCCGGCTGCTCGATCGAGGTCCTCACACCCGACTTCAAGGGCGACCCGACCGCGGTCGCCGTCGTGGTCGAGGCACGACCCGAGATCTTCAGCCACAACCTGGAAACGGTTCGGCGACTCTACCGCTTCATCCGCCCGGGCGGCCGCTACGACCGCGCGCTGGATGTGCTGAGGCGCTCGAAGGCGATCGACCCGACGGTAATCACCAAGTCGGGGATCATCTGTGGGATGGGCGAAACACGCGACGAGCTGGCCGAGGCGATGGCCGACCTCGCCGATGCCGGAATCGAGATCCTGACGCTCGGTCAGTACTTGCGCCCTTCGCCCGATCATCTCCCCATCGACCGATACTATGCGCCCGACGAGTTCGCCGACCTGAAACGGCTCGGCGAGCAGGAGATCGGTTTCAAGCATATCGAGGCAGGGCCGCTGGTACGCAGCTCCTACCACGCGCGGGAGCAGGTCGAGTCGATCGGATGCGGCTCGTATCCCCGACCGGCGGGCCCAGCCGGCAACTGACCCGAACAAGCGGACCCTGGCAGGCCGACCGAGGCGCCGACGCAGCGCCGGCGTCTCGCGAGCAGCAAATCGGTTACGGAGGTGTTGGAGACGTGGCAACAAAGACCACTCAGCCGGATGAGCTACTGGGTCTCGAGCGTGGCGCGCTGGTCGAGATGCTCAGATGGATGATCCTTGGCCGGCGGTTCGAGGAGCGCGCCGGCGAGATGTACCAGATAGGCGAAATCGGCGGCTTCTGCCACCTATATATAGGACAGGAGGCCGTCGCCGTCGGAGCCCTCACGCCCCTGCGCCACGATGACTACGTGATCACCGCCTACCGCGACCACGTCCACGGCCTCGTCTGCGGCATGGACCCGGGCGCGATCATGGCCGAACTGTTCGGACGCGTTGACGGCAGCTCGAAGGGCAAGGGCGGCTCCATGCACCTCTTCGACAGATCGGTCAACTTCATGGGCGGCCACGCTATTGTCGGCGGCCACCTGCCCATCGCCGTCGGCATCGCCTACGCCATCCGCTACCGCGACACGGATCAGGTCTGCGTCTGTTTCCTCGGCGACTCGGTCGTCAACATTGGAGCCTTCAACGAAGCGCTCAACATGGCGGCGCTCTTCCAACTACCCGTGGTCTTCATCATCGAGAACAACCAGTACGGGATGGGGACCGCAGTGCGCCGCGCCGCCGCCGTCGAGAACCTGGCGGACCGCGCCTGCGCCTACTCGGGCATGCAGGGCTGGACCATC
>JASFTY010000060.1:0-12503 GCA_050050535.1 Gemmatimonadales bacterium
GGGCGAGGAGACGTCGGTGCTCAACTCAGCGGAGGGCACGTACGACCGGGACAACGGCGACATGACCGCCGAGGGAGAAGTCGTCGTGGTGAATCGCGCCGAGGGCTGGCGGCTGGAAACCTCGATGCTGTACTACCTGCCGCCGGAGGACCGGGTCTGGACTGACAAACACACGACGATGATCAAGGCGGACGGTACGATCATCGAGGGTGCCGCTTTCGAGTCCGATTCGAGGATGGAGCAGATCAGCCTGGATTCACTCCTGTTGACGCGGCCGGGCACGCAGCCGCCGCCCGCTGCGCGAGGTCGCATCTGAACATGTCTGCACGGGTGATCGCGGTGCTCTTGCTGGCCTGCAGTCTCCTGGCGTGCGGGGAGAGCGGCGAGCCGCCCCTGGTGGCCGAAGAGATCTTGCAGCTGAACCCGGATGCGAACCAGGTCGTCTTCGAGCTCGAGCACTACGTGACCGCCGACGGGATACGACGCGCCCTCGTCGAGGCCGACACGGCGTTCTTCATTCAGGGCCAGCCGATCGTCGAGCTGCGTGGGCTGCAGGTCACCTTCTATAACATCGATGGTGAGGAGACCTCGGTCCTCACTGCCCAGGAAGGGACGTACGATTGGGACAACGGGGACATGACTGCGAGGACCGACGTGGTCGTCGTGAATCGTGCCGAGGGCCAGCGGCTGGAGACTTCGGTGCTGTACTACCTGCGGCCCGAGGACAGGATCTGGAGCGACGAGCACACGACGATGTTCCGCGCGGATGGTGCGGTCATCGAGGGTACGGCCTTCGAATCCGATTCGAAGATGGAGCATATCAACCTGGATTCACCCCGGTACGTGAGGCCGGGCACACAGCCGCCACCCGAGGGTTGAGATGCGCGTTCTCACGCTTGTCGGCCTGCTCGCCGGAGCGGCTGTCGCGCTGGTTGGTGCGGCGCAACAGCGGGGGTCGTCGTGCAACCTGGAAGTCGAGACGCTGCCCGGTGCGCGATCGACCATGACGACTTTGCCGGGCGGCGAGACGCGCAGCGACGTGTGGGGTGGCATCGAGGCCACCTGCGGCAGCAAGTGGCTGCGGGCCGATAGCGCGGTCTTCTTCGACCGGCGCGGCGTGTTGTATCTGTTCTGGAATATCCGGTACGAGGACGAGGGGCGCACTCTGGTAGCCGAGCGGGTGACCTACTATCAGGACGCGGATTGGGTGCACGCTGAAGGTGACGTCGTGCTGACCGACTCAGCGGGCGGCTCGACGCTCTCGGGGCCGCTGCTCGAATACTACCCGGTCAACGCGAACCGTCCCGTCGAGCGCATCTTCGCGCCCGGACGGCCGCACCTGATCTTCCGCGCCGAGAGCAGCGCTGCGGAGGAGGCGTCGCCCTTCGAGGTGGACGCCGACCGCATGCATATCTACGGCGACTCGGCGATCGCCGGGCAGGGTAGGGTCGTCGCGGTGCGCGGCGATCTTACCGCCTACGGCGATTCGATGGACCTCGACCTGGGGCGCGACGAGCTCTGGCTGTTGGGGAGCCCGAGCGTAGAGACCGAGCAGACCCTGCTCGCAGGCGACTCGATCCTGATCCTCCTCGAGGAGAGCCGGGTGCGGGAGATCCAGGCTTGGCCGAACGCCTGGGCCGAGGGTAGCGAGCTGTCGCTCAGCGCACCGCTGCTGCGGATGTTCGTCGAGGGTGAAGAGATCACCCGGGCGGTGGCCGCGGCCGGCGAGCCGGAGCGAACCGGTGCGGTGGACTCTGCGGGTCGTGAACCGTGGGCGCGGAGCGTATCGGCGGACTACGTGCTGACGGCCGACTCGATCGACATCGAGCGTCCCGGCGGTCAGCTCGAGCGAGTGATCGCGGTGACAAATGCCCGGGCCGCCACCGTCGATCCCGTGATCCCGGTCGGCGAGCTGGGGGAGACCGACTGGCTCGAGGGCGACACGATCACAGGGTACTTCGCCGAGCCGGAGGCCGGCGATACCACGGGCGAGGTCCGGCTGAGTCGGCTGGAGGCTTTGGGCGATTCGGCGAAGGCGCTCTACCACATCTATGAGGAGGCGGAAGAAGGCCGGCAATCGACCCAGCCGGGCCTCAATTACGTCATCGGACGCATAGTCACGCTCTGGCTCGAGGAGGGTGAGGTCCGGAGGGCTCAAGTCATCGGACCTGCCCTCGGTGTGTATCTGGAGGCGATACCGATCGCGACCGACGGCGACAGCACGGTCGTGCCCCCGGATACGGCGGGTGCCGACACGCTCCGCGCGATCCCCGACACCACGGTGGGTGACCCTGTGCCGTCGCGAGGTGTAGGATGAGCGGCGGCCTCAAGGAGTTCCGCGCCTACGTCGAGGCGCTGCCGGCTCACGAGGCGCCGCTGCTGATCGTCGTGCTCGAGCTCCTGTTGGCCGCCGATGACGCGGGGCGCGTCTCGCGCGGTCGGCTGGTCGAGGCGTTTCGCGAGTCGTACGTCAAGCGCTACGGCGAGGTCGCCGTCGACGGCACGCCGGAGAGCCGCCGACTGTTCGAGATCCGGCGCATGACCTCGGAGGAAGTGGACAAGTACCTGGGCGAGCAGATACTGGGTCGCCTGGCGGCGGACGGCTGGCTGCAGCTCGCTGGGGATGGGTACGTGACGTTCGCCTCTGAGGTGTGGAGCGGCATAGCGGCGGATCGCACGGCGTTCGGCGCGACGCTGGAGCGTGAGATCGAGCGGCGACTGCACGCCCCGGTGAAACCGCAGACGGTCGAGGCGCCCGTCGCCGACGGCAGCCGGCTGAACACCCAGGGTCTGGTGAAGGTCTACAAGAAGCGGCGCGTCGTCGACGATGTCGATCTGGAGCTTCGTCAGGGTGAGATCGTCGGGCTGCTCGGCCCGAACGGAGCCGGCAAGACGACGACGTTCTATATGATCGTCGGGCTGGTGGCCCCTGATGCGGGTGAGGTGTACATCGACGAGCAGCCTCTGGCGAACGTACCGATGTACAAACGGGCGCGTCGCGGGATCGGCTACCTATCACAGGAGCCGTCTGTCTTCCGCAAACTGACGGTCGAACAGAACATCATGGCGATCCTCGAGACGCTGCCACTATCAGATGACGAACGTCGCGAACGGCTCGATAGCTTGCTCGACGAGCTGTCGATCAGGCATCTGCGGAAGAACAAGGCGTACTCGCTCTCGGGCGGCGAGCGGAGACGGCTCGAGATCACGAGAGCCCTGGTAACCGATCCGAAGTTCATGTTGCTGGATGAGCCGTTCGCCGGCGTCGATCCGATCGCGGTCGACGATATTCAGCGGATCGTCGCGGACCTGAAGCGACGGGGGCTGGGCGTGCTGATCACGGACCACAACGTTCGCGAGACCCTCTCGATCACCGACCGCGCCTACATCATGTTCGACGGCCGGATCCATATCGAGGGCACCTCCGACGTGCTGGTTAACGATCCCCAGGCCCGTAAGTTATATTTGGGTGAGGACTTTCGCCTCTAGGCAAGGGGATGGCGATGAAAGTCGGTCTGCAGCAGAGCGTTAGGCTGGGGCAAGAGCTGAGGATCAATCCTCGCCTCTACCAGGCGATGGATCTGCTCTACATGCCCCTGCTCGACCTGCAGCAGCATCTGAAACAGGAGCTCGTCGCCAACCCGTTCCTCGAACTGGTTGAGCCGACCGAAGACGGGATGGAGGAGGAGCAGGAGAAAGAGACCACCGAGGACGAGAACGAGGTCGACTGGGAGGACATTCTGCTCGATGGGTTCGAGACCGGCGGTAGGCGCGAGGAGTACGAGGAGAGGGAGTACTACGAGCCCACCGCCGTCGCCGCTCGGGACCTTTACGACCACCTGCGGGATCAGATCGTGCTGCTTCGTCTCACCTCCCGCGAGGTGGTTATCGCCGAGGAGATCATCGGCAACATCGACGACGCGGGGTTCCTGACCTGTGAGCTCGAGGCGATCGTCGAATCGCTGAACGCGTTCCTGCAGAGCGAGGACGCGGTAGCCGCCGGTTTCGAGGACGAAGAGCCGCTCACGCTCGAGGAAGCGGAGGCGGTGCTCGGTATCGTCCAGGGGCTCGATCCGGCCGGGATCGGCGCCCGCAATCTGCGCGAATGCCTGCTCCTGCAACTGCGTGACCGGGAGGAGACCGGTACGCTCGTCTACGACATCGTTGACAAGCACTTCGACCGACTGGTCAACCACCGCTGGGCCGAGATATCGAAGGAGTTGGGTGTCTCTCCGTACGAGGTGCAGTCGGCGGCGGACGAGATCTCCAAGCTCGATCCGAAGCCGGGACTGCAATATGCGTCGGGTGAAGGGAACTACATCATTGCGGATCTCGTGGTCGAGAAGGTCGACAACGACTACATTGTCTTCCACAACGACACCGCACTACCACGCCTCAGGCTGTCGCGCTCCTACCGGGAGGTCGCCCGGGACAAGGCGAAATTCAAAGGCGAGAACAAGGAATTCATCTCCAACAAGTTGAACAACGCCAACTGGATGCTGCAGGCGATCGAGCAACGTCGGCAGACCATGCTGAAGGTGATGAACTTCATCGTCGACCGGCAGCGTGATTTCTTCGAGGAGGGGATCGAGCACTTGAAGCCGTTGACCCTGAGAGAGGTCGCGGAAGTCATCAATATGCACGAGTCGACGGTCTCGCGGGTGACGAACCAGAAATACGTTCAGACGCCGCGCGGTGTGTTCCCACTCAAGTTCTTCTTCTCGAGCGGTCTGTCCACCGATTCGGGTGAGGACGTATCGGCCCGCGGCATCAAGGCGCGGATCGAGAAGCTGGTCGACGAGGAAGATCCGAAGAAGCCGCTGACGGACCAAACGATCGTGGATATCCTGAAGCGTGAGGGCATCAACATCGCTCGTCGCACGGTGGCCAAGTATCGCGACCAGTTGGGCATCCTCTCGGCCCGCATGCGCAAGCGCGTATGAGCCAGGCGGCCGGCACGCGCGAGTCCACGCCGCAGCATCCCCAGGTGGCCCCCGCGCTCCGTGACAATTTCTCTGTCGTCATTCCGGCGCTCAACGAGAGCGAGAACATTCCCGATCTGTTCCGCGGGCTGGGCACGACGTTCCGCGAGCACGACCTGAACGGCGAGATCATCTTCGTCGATGACGGGTCGACGGACGACTCGGTGGAGGTCGCGCGGCGCGAAGGAGACAGGCTGGCACGGTTCAAGCTCGAGCGACACAAGGTCAACCTCGGCAAGACGGAGGCGCTGATTACCGGAGTACGGGCGGCGGAGACGGAGTGGATCGTGCTGTTCGACGCCGACCTGCAGTACCAGCCCGGGGAGATCCCGCGCCTACTCGCCGAGGTTGCGGACGGCTACGACATCGTCTGCGGGCGCAAGGTCGGCAAGTACGAGAAACGCCTGGTCTCCGGGGTCTACAATTGGCTCTCCCGCAGATTGTTCCGGGTCCCGGTGCGCGACCTCAATTCGATAAAGATCTTCCGCAAGACGGTGTTGGAGGAGGTCCACCTGCGGCACGACTGGCACCGTTTCTTCGTCGTGCTGGCCCACGCGCGCGGTTATCGCGTGGGTGAGATCGATGTGACGCTGCAACCGCGGGTGCGAGGCGCGACGAAGTACGGCGGCCGCCGGCGCATCTTCATTGGGTTTCTCGACCTGGTGGCGGTCTGGTTCCTGCTCCTGTTCAGCCGCAAGCCGATGCTGCTGTTCGGGTTCACCGGGCTGGTGCTGGTCGGACTGGGAGCGCTGGTGGGCGTGGCGGCCGTTGTAATGCGCGTCATGGGCCAGGGCTTCCGGCCGCTGCTGAACCTGGTGATACTGCTGGCGCTGCTGGGCGTGTCGCTGTTCGGGTTCGGCTTCGTTGCGGAGCTGGTGGCCACGTTGCGGGCGGAAGTGGACGATCTCAGGGAATCGATCCGCGAGCTCAAGAAGGGCGACTAGCCTCAGGCGGAAGGGTTGGGATAGAGGTGGCTGAGGAGCTGAAAGGGCGGAGTCTTTCCGGCGAGCGGCTGGGCTGGATCCTGTTTGCCGGGCTCGTCCTGCTGCACGTCGCACTGGCACTCCTGGTATTCGACCCGAAGCCGTTCGTGGGCGGCGACAACGCCGGCTACATGATCCTGGCGGAGTCGATCGAGACGGGGCAGGGCTATCGGGACATCCACATCCCCGGCGCGCCGCGGCACGGACAGTACCCGCCCGTCTACCCGGCGGTCCTGGCCATCGCCGGCGCCCTCGGCGGCGGCCTGATCACGTTCAAGATCCTCTCCGCCGTCTTCACATCCGGCTCTCTGGTCTTCCTGTTTCTGCTGGCCAGGCGGCGATTGGAGCTGGAGGGCGCGCTGGCGGTGGTCGCCGCGTTCGCGGTCAGCCCGGTTCTCGTCTACTACTCGCACTGGGTGCTCTCGGAAGCTCTGTTCGTGCTGTTGACCCTGGTCGCGCTGTGGGCGGCCGAGCGTGTGCTCGACTCCTGGCGCTGGCTGGCTCTGACGGTGGGCTTCGCGCTGCTGGCGTACTTGACGCGGTCGGCCGGGCTGCCACTCGTGGCGGCGCTGCTGGTCGTGCTGGCGTCGAAGCGGCGCTGGCGCGAGCTGGCCGCGGCAGGTGGCGCGGCGCTGGCGGTCGTCGCCGCCTGGTGGGTTTGGGGAAGGCTGGCGGCCGGCGAAAGCGCGCAAGTCTACTCGAGCAACTTCCTGTTTATCGACCCGTACGATCCCGAGCTCGGAATGATCGGGCCGGGCGGCTTGCTGGCGCGGGTGATCTACAACATCCGGCTGTACGCGATCGACGTGCTGCCCGAATCGCTGGTCGGCGTAGCGCCGGGCATGCTGACGATGCTCGTAGCGTTCGTCGTGGCGCTCCTGCTCATCGCGCTGGCTCTCGTGGCCTGGGTACGCGGGATACGCCGAGAGCATGTCCTCGAGCTGTTCGTGTTCTTCTATGTGGGGCTGATCGTTCTCTGGCCGGAGGCCTGGACCGACAGGCGCTTCCTGCTACCGGTGTTACCCGCGGCGTTTCTGCTCGGGGCCGCTGGCTTGCAGTGGTGTCTGGATTTCCTGCGTGCACCGCGTCGGGCGTGGTCGCTTCCGGTGTTCGGAGCGATCCTGGTGATGCTGGCCGTGCCGGGGCTGGTACTGTCGATCGGCTACAGTCAGCGGTGCATGAGGATATACCGTCAGGGCGACGAGTTGGCGTGTTATCCGGAAGCCTGGCGCGCCTTCGCGGAGATGGCGTACTGGGTGAGGGATAACACGCCGGAGGACGCGATCGTCGTCGGCCGTAAGCCGCGTCTGTTCTATATCTTTGCGGGCCGGCGCGGGAACGTCTATCCGTTCACCACAGACGAGCAGGAGATGCTGGCGTTCTTGGATGATGTGGGGGCGGACTATGTGGTCGTGGTGCCGGTGAGCCGCACGACCTACCAGTACGTGCTGCCCGTGGTGCTGAGTGTCCCGGAACGCTTCGAGGTCGTGCACAGCGACCAGGAGGAGATTCCGTCGTACGTGCTCAAGTACTACCCGGAGGGCGACTCGCCCAGCTGGCCCGAGGCCGAGGGTTGAGATGAGCGGTCCGGCCCGCGTTCTAATCCTGCTGGGCACGCGTCCGGAGGCGATCAAGCTGGCGCCGGTCGCCCGGGCGTTGCGGGCCCGGGAGGAAGCGGTCGATGTTCGTGTCGTCTCGACCGGGCAGCACGACGCTCTGCTCGATAGTGCGCTGGCGAGCCTGGAGCTGACGGTCGATGACGATCTGGGGATCATGCGGCCGGACCAGGATCTGTACGACATCGGCGTCGCGTGTCTGCGAGTGCTGCGGCCGCTGCTGCGTTCGCTGGAGCCGGACGTGGTCGTCGTGGAGGGTGACACGGCCACGGTGTTCTTCGGTGCACTGGCCGGGTTCTTCGAGCGTACGCAGGTGGCTCACGTCGAGGCGGGCCTTCGCTCGCGGGACAAGTGGGCGCCGTTCCCCGAGGAGATCTTCCGGCGGCTCACCGATGTGACGACGGACCACTACTTCGCGCCGACGGCCGGGGCGCGGGCGAACCTGGTGGCCGAGGGAGTCCCCGAAGGGCGGATCAACGTGACCGGGAACACGGTGGTCGACGCCGTCCGGGCGCTGGCCGGTTCCGGCGCGCCGGTGAGCGACTCGGCGCTGAGGGAGATCCTCGAGTCGGGGCGACGAATCGTTCTCGTTACGGCGCATCGCCGCGAGGCCTTCGGTGCGCCGCTGCGTGAGGCCTTCGGCGCGTTGCGGACGCTGGCCGAGTCGCACCCCGACGACGTGTTCGTCTACCCGGTACACCCGAACCCGAACGTGCAGGGCGCGGCGCAGGAGCTGCTATCGGGAACGCCGAACTTCCGGCTGCTCGAGCCGCTCGCCTATTCCGATCTGGTGCATGTCCTCGCCCGTTCGTGGCTCGTGCTGACCGACTCGGGAGGCATCCAGGAGGAGGCGCCGTCGTTCGGCGTGCCGGTACTCGTGCTGCGGGAAGTGACCGAGCGGCCGGAAGGTGTCGAGGCGGGTGTGGCGCGACTGGTGGGTACTTCGCGGGAGCGCATCCTGGAGCAGGGCGGGGAGCTGCTGGACGACCGGGAGGCGCACGGCCGTATGGCGCAGGCGCAGAACCCGTACGGGGACGGGCGCGCCGGCGAGCGGATCGCGGACATCCTGGTGCACCGACTGCTCGGTGTCCCCCGTCAGACGGAGGACTGGCACTGAGAGTCCTGCTGCAGTGCCTCTACTACCCGCCGGAGGTCGGCGGCCTGGAGAGCCATGTCGCCGGTCTCGCCGAGGGGCTCGTCCGGCACGGCCACTACGTGGACATGCTGACATCGCGCTCGCAGCCGGGTGCCAAGCGAAAGGAGCGGCTGGGTGGCGTCAACGTCCGCAGGGTGTGGATGCCGGGCAAGAACCCGTTCGGCTGGACGGCACACACAGCTGCCACGATTCCGATCAACCGGCGCCTGGCGCGGAAGGCCGACATCGTGCACGCGCACACTTTCGCCAGCGCGGTACCGGCGATGGTCAGCGGTACACAGCGGCGACGTCCGCTGGTGCTGACGCTTCACACCAGCCATTTCTTGATGCGGGCCGGTAATCCGCGCTGGCGTCGGTTGTTCGCTCGCATCATCGAGTCGGCGGACTACCTGTTGGCGACGAGCGAGGAGATCCTGAGCGTGGCGCTCGAGATCCACCGGCATCCGCGCTCGGAGGTCATGACCAATGCGGTGGACACCGATCGTTTCGCGCCCGCCGACGGCAGGGAAGCGGGTGAGCGATTGCGGGTCATCGTGCCGCGGCGGCTGTTCCCGAAGAACGGGGTGGAGTACTTCGTGCGGGCGATGCCGCTAATCGCTGCCGCTGTCGATGTCGAGGCGCGTATCGTCGGTGACGGGCCCGAGCGCGTGAGGCTCGAGGGTCTGGCGATACAGTTGGGTGTGGGCGATCGTATCGAGTTTCTGGGCGCGCGCCCGAACGAGGAGATGCCGGGCCTTCTACGCGACGCGGATCTCGCGGTCATCCCGTCGCTGATCGAGGCGACATCGATCGCGGCGCTCGAGGCCATGTCGTGTGGTCTCCCTGTCGCCGCTTCACGTGTCGGCGGGTTGCCCGAGATAATCGATGAAGGTGTCGGCGCTCTGTTCGAGCCGATGAACCCAAGCGCGCTGGCGGACGCCGTGATCTCGCTGCTGACGGGATCGGAACTTCGGGAGCTGGGTCGCGAAGCCAGGCGCCGGGTCACAGCGAACTGGAGCATCAACCGGATGGTGCAGCGACACCTCGAGATCTACAACGGATTGCTCGATGAAGCGAAAGCGAAGAGTCAAAGGGGATAGTCCGTCGGCGAGCGAGTCGGCCTGGCTGCCGCGGTGGGCGCCTTACGCGATATTCGCCGTGCTCGCTGCGTTTCTGTTCCGCGAGTTCATCGTCTCGGGCGGGCTACTGTTCGGGACCGATGTGGGGGCGCTGGGCTATTACGCGCGCCACTGGTACGCCGAGATGGTCCGATCCGGGACCTTCCCGCTCTGGAACCCTTACATCTTCGGTGGTCTGCCGTTCGTCGACGCGATGCACGGCGACATCTTCTATCCGACCACCATCCTGAGCTTCATCATGCCGGCCCACCGGGCGATGGGCTGGAAGATCGTGCTCCACGTCTTCCTGGCCGGCGTCGTCACCTACGGCTGGCTTCGTCATCTGAAGATCAGCCGGCCGATCGCGACCTGGGGCGGCGTCGCCTACATGATGGCACCGGTCCTGGTCAGCCTCGTCTTCCCCGGCCACGACGGCAAGCTGTTCGTGACTGCCCTGGCCCCGCTGGCGCTCTGGGTCACCGATTGGTCGGTCACCCGCGGCGGTGCCTGGCGATTCGCGACGCTGGCGCTCACGGTGGCGCTGCTCATCTTCACCGCCCACATGCAGCTCGCCTATTTCACGACCTGGGCGATGGCGATCCTGGCGCTGTACAGGGTCGTGCAGGCGCGCCGCGCCGGACGGTCGACTGGGCGGGTCGCGCTCCGGTTCGGCGGGTTCGCAGTCGCCGGAGTCGTCGGTGCGCTCGCCATCGGGGCGCTGCAGCTCTGGACGCCCGTCAACTACCTGACCAAGTACTCGCAGCGCGTAGCGAAGACGACGGGCGCGGAAGAGGCGACGGGTTACGCCTATTCGACGTCGTGGTCGCTCCACCCGGAGGAGGTGTTCTCGCTCGTCGTGCCCGAGTTCATCGGCGTGAACATGTCGACCGAAGAAGGCCGCGTCGCGACGTACTGGGGGCGCAACCCCTTCAAGCTGAATCACGAGTACGCCGGCTTGATTCCACTGCTGCTGCTACCGCTCGCCTTCCTGGTGGGCCGGCGGCGCGGCGAGGCGTGGCTGTTCAGCGGCCTGGCGGCGCTGAGCCTGATATACGCCGTGGGCGCGACGACGCCGCTCTTCCGGCTGTTCTACTGGCTGGTGCCAGGTGTGCGGCAATTCCGTGCGCCCAGCAGCATCATGTTCATCTTCGCCATCGCGGTGATCACGGCGGCGGCGCTGGGGCTGGAGGGGGCGAAACGGGGCGAAGCGGAGGGAGAGAGCGACTGGAGCGGGCGGGCCCGTAGGATCACGCTCTATCTCTGGGGTGCCTGCGGCGTTCTGCTGCTACTCGCGGTTCTGGGCGCCACGGGCGCGCTGACCGACCTCTGGGTGAGCGTCTTGTACCCGGGCATCGAGCTGGCGAAGGCGACGGCGCTCGAGATGAATCGTCCGAACATCGAGCGGGGGCTGTGGCTGAGCGTGCTGTTCGCAGGCTTGACGGCGGGTGCCTGGCAGTTGCGCACGATGGCGAAGCTGCCTGAAGCGGCTTTCGTGAGCGCGTTGGTCCTGGTCAGCGTGGCCGATCTGGCGCGGGTCGATACGCAGTACGTGCGCGTAGTCGATGCGGGGCTAATCTATCCGCGAGACGATGTGACTCAGTTCCTGCTTGACCAGCGTAGCGACGGCGAGCCGTTCCGCGTCCTGCGGCTGCCCAACGCCGTGCAGGGGTCGAACCACTTCGCCTTCTACGGTATCGAGCAGGTCGCCGGGCATCACGGCAACGAGCTGGGACGCTATCTCGATCTGATCGAAGGCCAGCGCCTGTTCTCGGCGCGAATCCTCGGGCTGCTCAACGTCCGCTACGCCGTGGCCGGTGGACAGGCGGCGCGACCCGGTCTGCCGGAAGCCTATCGAGGCCGTTCGGGCTTTGTCTACGAGCTGCCCGGCGGATTGCCACAAGCGTTCCTCGTGTCGGCGTACGAGGTGCTTCCCGATTCCCTGGCGCTGCGGCGGCTCGAGGATCCCGAGTTCGATCCGGCCCGGACCGCTGTGCTCGACCGGGCGCCCGATCTGGATCTCAGGGCCGGCGCGACGGGCGCGGTGGAATGGGTGGAGCGGCGGATCAACAGCCAGACGCTGCGGGTGGAAACGAGCGGGCCGGCGCTTCTGGTCGTCTCCGACAACTACTACCCCGCCTGGACGGCCACCATCGACGGTGAGCGCACACCGGTACTGCGGGCGGACCTCACACTGCGCGCCGTGCGCGTCCCGACCGGGAATCACGAGGTGCGCTTCGAGTATCGGTCGCCGATGCTGCGGGCGGCTATGTGGACGACGATCGTGTCAGGACTGATCGCTGTCGGGTTGGTCGCGGTCGGTCTATATAGGCGCAGGCGATCCGAACGTCCAATCACCGATTTCGAGGAAGGCGATACGGTAGAGTGAGTGCATCGCTCAAGCGATGGCTGGGCTGGACGGCGAGGATCGTCCTCACCATCGCCGTCACCTACTTCCTGTTTCGCTCGCTGCGCCTCTCGTGGAGCGAGATCGCCGCGCTCGACACCGGGTCCTGGCGCCCGCGGCCGGCACCATTCGCCGCATCGGTCGCCGTCCTGCTCGCCGTGCTCGTCTATGCGGTCTGGCTCTGGATGGCGATGGTCAGGAGCTTGGGGGGGCCGGCGCTGCCCCTCCTCGAGGCGAGCAGGATCTTCTATCTGGCGCTCCTCGG